>AWGX01000102.1 GCA_000495415.1 Smithella sp. ME-1
CTGTTCAAAAGCTTGTCCCGTACTTGATATGGGATGCCTGGATGTTTTCTCGCAAAAGATCATATTGAATCGTATAGATTAAAGTTGAGAAAATCATCATTCCGGCATACATTGTTTCCAACCTGACCGGAAAACTATTGCCTAACCCGACAAATAAATAGCCGCACTCTTTGCAATTCTTTTACTTACACAGATAGTAATATATTTCGGGGCCGTTAAGATATTCTCTTAATTTAACCATCTGTTCACAACCTTCGGGAGTCTTCGGATAACCTTCAACGCGTGATTCAGATGCGTCCAACGTTTTCAGACAGTTATTGAAAAGCCTGTTATATTCTAATTCATCTCCCCCGCGGGCGACAATCACCGTGCGCTGACATTCTCTATATGCCTGAAGATTTTCCTGAGTACGCGGCGCTTTTTTCACTATGTGATATGAAGGACCACATCCGTTTATTACAAATAAAGAAAAACTTACCAATGCAATCAGTGTTTTTATATTATTCATAAGACCTCCTTTTTATAACATGTTTTAATCTTTAAAAATGGCCCCCGTCGATGCGGACGTGACGAGTTTCGCATATCTCGCCAGATAACCTGTCGTAATTCTCGGCTTGAACGGCTTCAGGGCTTTTCTGCGTTTAGCCAGTTCCTGAGCGCTGACTTTCAAGTTCAGTTTCTTGGCCGGAATATCAATGGCAATGATGTCGCCTTCTTTAACGAGCGCGATCGTTCCGCCTTCCGCCGCTTCGGGAGAGATATGGCCGATGGCCGCGCCCTGCGTGCCGCCGCTGAAACGTCCGTCGGTTAAAAGCGCAACGGTTTTATCCAGCCCCATGCCGACAATCGCCGAAGTGGGCGAGAGCATTTCTCTCATGCCCGGACCGCCTTTGGGCCCCTCAAAACGGATAACCACAATATCGCCGCCCTTGATTTTGCCGCCCAGGATTGCCGCAATGGCGTCATCTTCGCAATCAAACACGCGGGCACGGCCTTCGTTTTTCTGCATGGCCGGCGCCACCGCGGATTGTTTGACCACCGCGCCGTCCGGCGCGAGGTTGCCGTGCAGAATCGCGATACCGCCTTGCTGTGAATAAGCATTCTTGAGCGTTCTGATGACATCCGTATTCAACACACGGGCTTCTTTTAAATTGCCGCCGACAGTTTTGCCGGAAACCGTGATCGCTTTTTCATCAATGACGCCCACCGTGCTGATGATTTTCATTACGGCCTGAATGCCGCCCGCCGTGTCCAGATCTTCAATGTGATGATGTCCGGCGGGACTCAACTTGCAGAGGTTGGGAGTTTTCCCGCTGATTTGATTAAAGAGATTCAAATCAAGTTTGATTCCCGCTTCATGGGCGATGGCGGGAATGTGCAAAACCGTATTTGTGGAACAGCCCAGCGCCATATCCACGGCAATGGCGTTTTTAAAAGCGGCAAGTGTGCAGATATCGCGCGGCCGGACATTGCGCTTAAGCAAATCCATTATTTTCATCCCGGCGTGTTTGGCCAGCCGGTGACGGGACGCCAGCACCGCGGGAATTGTGCCATGGCCGGGCAATCCCAGACCCAATGCTTCTGTGACACAGTTCATAGAGTTGGCCGTGTACATGCCGGAGCACGAACCACAACCCGGGCAGGCGCAATCTTCCAGTTTCTTTAGTTCGGCGGCAGTCATCTTTTTGACTTTAACGGCGCCCACGCCTTCAAAAACAGTGATAAGGTCAACGGCCTTACCCTGAAGCTTTCCCGCCAGCATCGGGCCGCCGCTGATAAAAATAGCCGGAATGTTCAGGCGCAATGCCGCCATGAGCATGCCCGGAATAATCTTGTCGCAGTTGGGAATGAAAACGAGAGCGTCAAAAGGATGAGCCATCGCCATAATCTCGATGGAGTCGGCAATCAGTTCACGGCTGGCAAGTGAATATTTCATGCCCTCATGTCCCATGGCGATGCCGTCGCAGACACCGATGACCGGAAATTCCACCGGAGTTCCTCCGGCCATACGGATTCCCGCTTTGACATCCTGAGTGATTAAATCAAGATGGATGTGTCCGGGAATAATTTCATTGGCTGAATTGACCACGCCAATTAACGGTCTGGCAATTTCTTCATCCGTGTAGCCCATCGCTTTGAATAACGAGCGATGCGGCGCCCGCTCGAAACCTTTTTTCATGAGATCGCTTCTCATTGTTTTCTCTCCCTTTGACTTGAATAAATTAACAATAGGAATCTCCCCGCCCCTTGTGGGAGGGGAT
>AWGX01000103.1 GCA_000495415.1 Smithella sp. ME-1
TTTGCTAATTGTGACACAGTCTCTACGCCGGAATGACGAAGGTGGGAGATTGCCACCCGGATTTTATCGAGGGCAGGCACCAGCCGAGGACTGGCTTGCAAATGACAAGCAGTATAGAGAGTCCTGTCAGGTGTCGCGCTGACTTTCGTTTGAATTGGTCATTTTATTATTCGTGAAGATTCTCTTCAGTCTGTTGTTATAGTCGCTTTCGTGGTAAATCTTTAACCACCGGCTCACGATTGCTCCCGCGTATGTTTTAACAAAAAGATTTCTCCATATTCTTTTTATATCTTTCCAGGCATTGGCCAGCGGAACATAGAAAATTGTGCGCGCTGTCCAATCGATGCGCCGTTGTTTTCTTGCTTTTGTTTTTTCCCGTAAATTATGTATAAAACGCCGGACATAAGATTCGCCGAACTCAATGGGAAATCCTATGGTCGCAATGTACGTCCAGTTGAGCCAATTGCCGTAATTTAATTTTCTTCCAATGAATCCGCCGAGATATTTTTTCTTCATCAGCAGACAGAGCATATTTTGCAAGTCAAAGGCATCCAGACCGTCAGGCCGTGGATCGTAGCAAAGGAAAAGCCCGTCATATTTGTCCCAGCCGATCATTGAAAGAGGCAGGAGACGGTCTTCTCTTTCCAGTCTTGCTCTGAGATCGGAACCCGGCAGCGGAACTGCATTGAGCACCTGAATTGTGTCTATTCCTGATTTTTTGAAAAACTCTTTATAATATTTGGCCCGCTGTTTGATGGTTAGAGAAGAACTCTTTGAATCGTCTTTGTTTGAAGGATAGCCGAAAATAAACATGCCGTGCAGATAAAAATAGTTGGAGAGTTTTTGGGAACGGGCAATTAATTTTTCCGCCGTGACGCCTTTGCGCATCGCCCGCAGTTCTTCGTTAATCGGACTTTCGTAGCCGATGGCCAGCATGGAAACGCCGGCAAAGCGCATGGCCTCAATCAGTTCGTCGTTTTCGGCCACTTCCGAGCGCACCTGAACAACAATGTCGAGTTTTTTTTGGAAATTTCTTTTGTAATCGCCAATTTTTCTGCACAGTGCAATGGCGTCAGCCGGATTTTGGGCGAAGTTGTCGTCGGTGAAAAAGAAATTCGAGTATCCCAGATCGGCATATTTAATCAGTTGCCGCAATGTTGTATCAACCGAAGCGAATTTGTATTTTCCATATCTTTTATTAACGATACAGAATTCGCAATTCCAGTTGCAGCCGCGTCCCCGGTTGATGGGCAAATAACTCCATCTTTTTTTCAGGAATTTAATCAGGGTCAGGTCGGGATCGGCTAATTCATCCAAATCATCAATCGGCTTGCGCTTACCGGTAAAAACATATTTTCCGGATTCGTCAAGAAAGCTTATCCCTTGTACTTGATGCAGGCGCTCACGATTCAAAGAGACACCGCTGTCGGATATCAATATTTCCAGAAGTTCCGCAATGGTTTCTTCGCCTTCACCATGGACGACAATATCAACACCGGATCGGAGCGCTTCTTGGGGCAGGGCATCCACATGGCTGCCGCCGGCAATGGTTACGGCGCCGAAACTCCTGTATTGGGTGGCTACCGAATACATGCGGGGTATCGAATTGCTCATGCCGCCGTAGAACAAAGCAATTTGCGCTGGTTGTCTGTCCTGTAAGAAGAAATGACCCGGCAAGCCGTTGGAATCCTGCGGTCCGTTGTAGTTGTTTTCATCAATCGCGTAGATTTCTTTGATGCGGGGATGATGAGTAATCTGGCTCATAATGGACAAAAGCCCTACCGAAGGCATTTTTATCCTGGCGTAAATATTTTGTTGTGAATGCATCGGGTACTGCGGAATAATACCAATAATGGTTAAATCTCTTTTCATGATTAAAATCCTTGCCCTTTAATCTGAAAAGGTTGGTTGAATGGTAAACTCTCGGCGTAGGAATCTCTCTTTAATTGTAAAAATAACCCCGGAAAAGGGAAAAGTCAATATAGTAAAAAATTTAAAAACAGAAAGGACTTAAGCCGGCAATTAGACGGGGGCATTGTAAATGAAACACCGTAAGCTTCGATAAGAGATGACAATTTGTCTTGACTTTACCTGTATTAGGTATAGTCTGTAACTGGATAATGTAATAGACATCGAGGGATGCTGTGGGTTTCTTTTTGTTATGCGGAAATCACAGCGGTTGTTAAGGCCCTGCCCATTACAATGAGGCAGGTTTTTTATTTTCAGATGAGAAAACAGTGGGAAATCCGGATTATCTTAAATGGTTATTAGAATGGGGGAAATAAAATGAATATACACGTAATTGAGCAGTTGAATAATTTTGTAAAGTTGCCGGATAACAAATGGGAAAGCGGTGGGTGGAGCTTGGACGAAAATAAGGCTCAGAAGCTGATAGGCGGTGTAATTTATTTTCACAAAAGACGTATTGAACCGTCTTTTTTTGGTGGTTCAATTACAGATTATCGTATTGATCAGAGCCCGGAATATCAGGGGAAAATTGTTTTCACGTTCCAATATAATGTAAACTGCAGAAATGTTAATACAGACAGGTATGGATGGTCGAAAAAGATGAAGATAATCAGCAATGAATAAAGAGCTGCTTTGCAAACGGTTGCGGATTAGATAATAGCTGAAAATTATTTTTTGGAAATCCCTGAATCAAGCATTTTTCAATACAATACCTTCCACGATGTTGGACACTTTTTCACAGGCGTCAATAGCTTCCTCAAGGAGTTGAATAGTATCTTTACTTTTCAAAAGTTCAATGGCGTCTTTCTCTTTTTCAAAAAGATTGGCTAAAGCGGTTCTTAAAATAATATCTCCGGCATTTTCCAGGGTATGAATTTCCTTGCAACCGGCCAGAATCCTTTTTGCGTTTTTCATATCGCTCAGGTCATGGATAATGAGTTTACCTTTTTTGGTAATATCGTTTAAGATTTGAGCCTGTTTTATTATTTCAGCGGATAATTTTTTTACTTTATAAAGATTGATACGGAGTGCGGTAGCTTCGATGAAATCGAGGATGTTGTCCATGTTGTCGACAAGCGCGCAGATATCTTCACGGTCTATCGGCATCAGAAAGGTCGTATGCATGTCTTCATAGGTTTTGTGGGTGATGTTATCGGCTTCGTGTTCGATTTGTTTAAGCCTGACGATTTTTTCGTTGGAGTAATCGCCGGTTTGTGTCATTTCCAGAAAAAGATCGCTGCCTTCTACGATTTTGGCGGCGAGCTTATCAAAATATTCAAAAAAGATTTCTTCTCTTGGAAATAAGCGCACAAGAATTATCATCCTTTGGATATGTTCTCTGTATGGGAAAAGGTTTGGTATGTCAATTTTATTTCGCGATAATCCTAAATCTAAATCCGGGGACAGCATCTTTGTCATTTTATTATCATAAAAGAACGGGTTCTTTTCAATGTAATTCATGTTTGGTCTTGACTTATTATAATTGATAGGTTATTAAAATTAATAATGTGGTATATTAAAGAACATCGCGATATAGAAAAAACGTGCCGTAAGCTGCCTGCCGCGGTTATTAAGAAGTATGAACTGTGGAAGGATATCGTTTTTCGTCATGGGCCGGAAAAATTGAGGGAATTTCAGGGGTTTCATGACGAAAAACTGACAGGAAAACACGAAGGGCAGCGTTCATCTCGTCTGAGTCTGAAGTACAGGGTCATCTATAGGGTGGAGAAAAATATTATTACGGTTTTTGTTTTGGAAATAACACCGCACGAATATTAGGAGGATTTATGAAAACAAGCAAAAAAAACGAATTTATTCCTGCAAAGCCGCACGCCAGGCTGACGACAGGCGAGGTCATCCGTATGCTGCGTGAATTAAAAGGCTGGACACAGAATGAGCTTGCCAATCGGTGCGGAATCAGTTCGACAAATATAAGTCTTTTAGAAAATGATAAGGTTGATATCGGAAAAAAGCGAGTGGAGCAGATGGCAAAAGCCTTCGATGTTCATCCTGCTATTATCATGTTTCCAGAATACGAAGGCAAAGAAATACAAAAAGCTGCTTAGCAAAGAAAGCACGATCAAATTTTGACTTTTGATTTAAAGAATGGAGATTTGCTGAAAACGATGAATATTTATTCCAAGTTACCGGATGTTGGCGTTACGATTTTCACCGTGATGTCCAAACTGGCCAACGATGCCGGAGCCATCAATCTCTCGCAGGGTTTTCCTGATTTTGATGTGTCTGCCGAACTTTGTGAACTGGTCACAAAATACATGGCGTCAGGACATAACCAGTATGCGCCGATGCAGGGTGTACCATCTTTGAGGCAGCGCATTGCTGAAAAAACAGAGGAACTTTATGGCGCTCAGTACGATCCGGATACGGAAATCACGGTAACTTCCGGGGCTACAGAGGCTATCTTCTCCGCCATCACCTGTGTGGTGAACAGAGGCGACGAGGTGATTCTGTTCGAGCCGGCTTACGATGCCTATGCTCCCGATGTTCTGCTGGCCGGTGGAGTGCCGGTGTATGTGCAATTGAAGTATCCGGATTATCATGTTGACTGGAATGAAGTGACGGATGCGATAACCAAAAAGACAAAGCTGCTGATATTAAATTCACCCCACAATCCTACCGGCGCAATACTTGGTGTAGAAGACATGAAGGCGCTTATTGATATTGTAGCTGACACTAATATTTTCATCGTCTCCGATGAAGTGTATGAGCATATCGTCTTTGACGGGCATCGTCATGAAAGTATGGCCCGATATCCGGAGCTTGCCCGGCGCAGTTTTGTCATCAGCTCTTTCGGAAAGACGTATCACACCACGGGTTGGAAACTGGGCTATTGTCTGGCCCCGAAACAGCTTTCCGTGGAGTTTCAAAGGGTGCATCAATTTGTAACGTTTGCTTCCCATACACCAACCCAGTTTGCCTATGCCGAGTTCATGGAGAAAAAAGAAAAGTATCTCACGCTTCCTGATTTTTATCAGGAAAAGAGAGATCTGTTTCTCTCGCTGATTAAAGATTCCCGGTTCAGGCCGCTGCCGTGCCTGGGAACATATTTTCAGATGCTCTCGTATGCAGATATCACTGATGAGAAGGATATTGATTTTGCCAAACGGCTCACAACCGAACATAAAGTGGCGGCTATTCCTCCATCGGTTTTCTGCGTCGGTGGAGACGACCATAAGGTACTGCGTTTTTGTTTTGCCAAAAAGAATGAAACTTTAATTAAAGCGGCGGAGAAATTATGCAAAATTTGATTCCAATTTCAGATTGAGCGCTACCTTTGTTGGCTGCGTCGTCGGCCTTCCGATGTCATTGCGAAAAGCCTCTCAGGCGTTGTGGCAATCTAATATTTTCAGTAGTTCGTGAGGTTGCTTCGTCGCTTCGTTCGCAAAGACAGAACATTTGTTACAACGTCAAAGACCGATGTTAAGGAAAAAAACAAAACTGGATTCCCGCCTGCGCGGG
>AWGX01000104.1 GCA_000495415.1 Smithella sp. ME-1
GTATTGGAGCAGTCGGGATTGACCGAAAATTTCATCACTTCCGGCAGACTGGGTGTGGCGTTCGGATCCATCCACGGCTCGCCGACCACTCAGCGTAATATTTATCGTATATTCTTCGGAGCCGAAGATAAAATAGCGGTAAAAGAAATAGGCGCTGTTGATTATCTGAAATCCATGGTGCATACGACGGCGGTTAATATCACCAAGATGTTCGGCATTACCGGCCGCGTTATAGCTTCGGGAACCGCTTGCACGACAAGCTCTCAGTCAATAGGCTACGGTTATGAATCCGTCAAATTCGGCATGCAGGATGCCATGCTTTGCGGCGGAGCCGATGAATACGACACGACTACTGTTGCTGTTTTTGATAATTTGCTGGCTTGTTCCACAGCATTTAATGAAACACCACAGAAAACCCCACGTCCGTTTGATAAAGATCGCGACGGTCTGGTGGTTGGCGAAGGTGCCGGCGCGGTAATGCTGGAAGAATATGAATTTGCTAAAAAACGCGGGGCCAATATACTGGGAGAGGTTATCGGTTTTGCCTGTAACAATAACGGCGGCGATATGATTCTGCCGAATTTAACAGGCATAACCAACACTCTGAAACTCGGAGTGGAAAGCACTCAAATCAGACCTCAGGATGTCGACTTGATTAGCGCGCATGCTACCGCTACCAAGATGGGTGATATTATTGAAGCGCAAGCTATCAATGACGTTTTTGGCGATACTCCTTATGTGGTAGGATTAAAAAGTTATACCGGCCATACTATGGCCGCCTGTGGAGTTATTGAAACAATTATGACTCTTTACATGATGCAAGATGGATTTATCGCTCCGACTTTGAATCTGGAAGAAATTGATGAACGCTGCGCAATGCTTAAGCACGTACAAAAGGTATTGCAGCAACCGGTAAATATAGCCGCCATACAAAATTTTGCTTTCGGCGGAGTAAATACCATTGTGATGATAAAAAAGTATTCCTGAGATTAAAATGTTCTTTATCCGTTTTTTTCATTTTATAATCAATTTATTCGTAACATTGATTCTGTGGTTTTATTTCATATTCGGATATCTTTTTATTTTACTGTTTTTATTCCTGCCGGTTTATATTTTCGCGAAAAGTGGCGCCACAGCATTGCAGAACTTAAACCATGTTCATTTAAAAATATTCTTCGTCTTGACAAGACTCCTTGTTCCCCGTACAAAATTCAATATTCCGGAAGATGTGCGAAAAATTAATTCGTCCGTTATAGTATGCAATCATTTGTCCTATCTTGATCCCATCTTGCTTGTATCAATCTTCAGGCAACAAAAAACCATAGTAAAACATACTTTTTTTAAAGTTCCCATCTTCGGCTGGTTTTTGAAAAACTATGGTTATATTTCCTCCGGTTCCGACAATATGAGCGGACCGGCACTAATCAATAATCTGGAGGGTATCAAAGATCATTTGACAGCAGGAGGGGTTTTGTTCGTTTTTCCGGAGGGAACCAGAAGCCGCAACGGACGTCTCGCACCCTTTAATAAAGGTGTTTTTACTATTGCCAGATATTGTAAAGCGCCGCTCAAGCTTATTTTAATAACAGGGACCAACAAACTATTTTCACCGGGTCATTTCTTATTCAACGCCGGCGATTTTAATCAAATTCAACTGGAATTAATCGGCTCTTTGGAACCGGATTACAAGAGCAGTAATTTTTCGGTTTCCGCCGTTGCCGATGAGGCACGAAGTATATTTGAAGAAAAAATCGCAAAGACTATGAATCCTGCAATTAAACGTTTAAATAATGGAGGGTAACTTATATCGCATTATGTGCTTTGCGTGTCCCCCGCTGGTGGGGGATTAAGGGGGTGGATGCTT
>AWGX01000105.1 GCA_000495415.1 Smithella sp. ME-1
CCGTAGACTATTCTGAAACAATAGAAAACATCGATCATTTGTTAGAAAGGATAAAAATTTTTATCCCTCAAATTACAATAACTGAAGAAAAAAAGAAAATAATTCATGAATTTATTACGGAAGATTTACGACATCATGTAAGTCAGAATAATCAGACAATCAACTTTCTCGGAATCGGGGCACAAAAAAGCGGCACAACAACC
>AWGX01000106.1 GCA_000495415.1 Smithella sp. ME-1
GAGGCAAAAAGAGCCATCGGCCTACCACTGCTGGCGGTCATTCCTTTCATTACCAGCCGCGCGGAGAACGGAGAAGCTAAAAAGCGATTACCGCTCATCACGCGCCTGGAACCGAAATCCCAGGTTGCTGAAGCCTTTCGTTCCCTGCGCACAAGCCTGCACTTTTCCGCTATTAACCGGGATAAAAAGATCATACTGATAACCAGCACTTTTCCGGGCGAGGGGAAAAGTATCATTACCGCCAATTTATCCAATACAATGGCTCAGACGGGAGTAAAGGTGCTTGTCGTGGACTGCGATCTGCGCCGTTCCTCTCTCCATGACAAATTTGGCGTAAACAAAGTTCCGGGGCTCTCCGAGGTACTGACCGGTGACACCACTTTTCGGGAGGTATTGCATGATACCGGCATTCCCGGCATCGACGTGATTACCGCCGGCACAACCCCACCCAACCCGGCAGAACTGCTCGGTTCGGAAGCGATGCGTCAATTCCTGATTACGCACCGTGATGAGTATGATCATATCTTTATCGACGCTCCGCCGGTGCTGGCTGTTACAGACGCACCGGTTCTTACCACTATGTCTGACATAGTGCTTTTGATAATGGAGGCCGGCCGAGTGCCCATCAAAGCGGCTCAGCACATGCGCGAGATGCTCTCCAATGTACAGGCTCCGGTAGCAGGCTTTGTTTTGAATGATAAAACCGGTAGCGGAGAGACTTACGGTTACTATGGAAGCAGGTATTATAGGTATGGCCGATATGGAAAAGGATATGGATACGGTTACGGCTATGGG
>AWGX01000107.1 GCA_000495415.1 Smithella sp. ME-1
CGAACGTATGTGAGGAATCTTAAAATTTTATTTTGCAGGGAGATAGTTACCTTAATTCTTGCAGTTCTTGTTTGCTCTCTTTTTTTTACTACACCGGCATTTGCCGCGGAAGTACAAAACGTTAAGTCCACGTCCGTTTCAGCTGCTCCCGTAATCGGTGAAACAAAACCCAAAAGCAACGCAAACGTTGCTTTCACGTCAAGAGACACAACTCAGATAGTCGTCAATATTATTGTGAATACGGAATCAAAGGGCGATTTTTTTGTTGAACTAGATGATGAACAAAATGTATTTCTTAGGTTGGAAGATGTCAAAACTCTGAAAATTCAATATCCCGAAGATAAAATTGTTATTCTCAGAGAAGACGAGCAATATGTTCCTCTGAACGCGGTACGTGATATCAGTTACACTTTTGACGAAAAAAAACTGACCATCGCGATTATTGGTAAGACAACCGAAACAACGAAAACAGCCGCAGATCTTTTCTCACTCAAAGCATCGACAAAAAATATTTACTATCCAAGTGAAGCAAGCGCTTTTCTCAATTATGGACTAAACTATATTTATGCCAGTAATAATGGATTTCAGTCATTTGCTGTTACAAATAAGCTGGGTCTAAGGGCTCGAGATGTTTTTTTTACATCTGATTCTCTATACACGAAAACAGAAACAAGCGATAATTTCGTGCGTCTGCAGAGCAGCGCAACCTATGAACGCCGGGATGATCTTCAGTGGCTGATATTGGGCGATCAGTACGCGAATTCCGGTGATCTGGGCAGTACCGTTAATATAGGCGGTATCGGTTTCTCGAAAGTCTACAAGCTGGATCCTTATTTCATCACCCAACCGGTAATGGACCTAAAGGGCTCTGTTATCTTTCCTACACAGGCTGAAATCTATCTGGACGGAGTCCTGATAGGTAAGCAAACTATTGCACCAGGTTCATTCGATTTGAAAAATATTTATTCCTATACCGGTTCCCATAATGTTGAAGTTTTACTTAAAGATCCATTTGGAAATGTTCAGAAGATTTCGTATCTCGCGTATTTCAGTACTCAAATGCTGCGGCAGGGTCTGCATGAGTATAGTTACAATGTCGGTTTAATGAGGGATAATTACGGAGTCGAAAGCGACAATTATGGTAATCCTGCTTTTTCCGCGTTTCACCGTTACGGAGTAACTAATAAACTGAATATAGGGGCAAGGGCAGAAGGGTCTGACGGAGTTTATAACGGAGGGTTCTCCACGGCTTTTTTGGTCCCCCGACTTGGGCATTTCACTTTATCTTTTGCCGGAAGTTCAGCCAGCGGCAACAATGTCGGAGGCGCTGTTTCTTTTCAGCATTCGTATCAACTAGGCAGTTTTAATAGTAATATGTTGTTACGTGGATATACCCGTGACTATGCGACCGCCGCCAGTTCAATTTTAGCAGCAGATAGAAACCAATTTGAAATGAATCTTGGGATGGGTTTATTGGTAAATCCATTGGGGAGTTTTTCAGTCAATTATGCGGAAACCTCTACTTTTAAGGGTGTTGATACGCGTGTCATATCGGCAAACTACTCCAGACCGCTTTACAAAACGATCAATCTATATACAACCGGTTCGGTTACTCATGCGGCTGATACAACCTATAGTTTTTTTGTGGGTCTTAATTTTGACTTGGGGAATAGTATACGAGGTTCGGCGCAGGTTAGCGGCGGCAGTAATGATGTGAATGCGCAAACTATGCAATTGCAGAAGGACATACCGGTGGGTGAAGGGGTTGGCTATCGAGCCACATTCAATCGTTCTGAAACGGCTGCAAGCACAACAACAGCTTTTAATCCTTATTTACAGTATAACGCCAAGTATGGCATTTATTCTGTAGATGCCACCGTGCAGAATACTGCCGGAACGACCACCGAATTATATAATTTATCAGCCGCCGGATCACTTGTTTATGCAGGAGGCTTTTTTGGCCTCTCACGACCGGTAAGTGATAGTTTCGGTATCGTTGTTCTTAATAAAGAAGTGCCGGGAGCCGCGGTACTCAATAACGGTCAGGAAATCGGCAAAACCGGCTCTTTCGGAACGATGGTTGTTCCGACACTTACATCATATGGACAAAACAAGATTACGCTCGATACTAAGGATATACCCATAGATTACAGCATATCTGATGTTAATAAAACGATTTCTCCGTCTCTATGGAGCGGATCCTGTGTTTACTTCGATGCCCGTCAGGAAAGGGCGCTTACAGGAACACTGGTTACGCAAAGAGAAGGGAAGAAAGAGCCACTGGAATTTATCGAGATATTCATAAAGGTTGGTGAAAAGAATTTGTCTTATCCCACCGGAAAGGGCGGAGAGTTTTATATCGAAAACAGCTTATCCACGGATTCGAATGCGGAAGATGCAGCAAATCAGGATAATCAAAGATGTAAGGCTATTGCAAAACTAAGAAAATCCGGTGGCAATACAATTTTACCGGGTACCTATAAGGCCACTGTGGATTATGAAGGTGGCAAATGCGGATTTTCTGTAATATTTCCTGAAACAAAAGAAGCGATTACCGATTTGGGAGAAATTCAGTGTGTTGCGTTTCAAGCTCCTGTATCAGGTCCCTCTATTCAGGTACCGGCAGAAATCACTGATCAATCCTTAAAAGGCAAACCTGTTCCTGCGACGAGTCAGGCGATGAAGAAAATTATGTTTGCTTATCCTGATGCCGAATAGTGACTTTCGTGCGAATTATGAAAATATATTTTACTTGTCAATCACTGATGCGAGTGTAAGTTTTCCAACCTTCCTTCATACCAACCTGTTTATAAAGTACGCGCATCTGATTGTTGGGAAATTTGAAATAGTACTGATAGCTTCCCTGCTTGATTTTGCGAATTTCCACTTTTGATGGTTCCTTCTCTTTCCATTCACTATTTTGGGTGATGGAGCGTGCGTAAGTGTCATAAGAAACCAGTTGTTTGTTTTCCATTTTATACTTGCCTTTAATTTCTTCGGCGGCAGCATAATTATTAAAATTTGTCGCTTCAAAAGTACCGTCAGGATTGTATCGGACTCTTTGTTTGGCGACAAGCGATTGTCCACCATAATCAAGTTTGAACTCAATTTCATAAAGACCGGGATTGATCGACGGCAACTCCTTGCCGCCACAAGAAACAATAATTATAACGGCTGCTATGAACAAGAAACTATACAGCATTCTTTTCATATATTTCCGGCTCCTTGAAAATATTATTTTAATGGCTGCTAACGCTAAAAAAAAACAAACAAATCTATATTTGTCAAGGACAAATATAGATTTGTGTTAGTAGCAAATAGAAAAGTCC
>AWGX01000108.1 GCA_000495415.1 Smithella sp. ME-1
TTCAATTGATATAGAAACGATAATAAAATTCATTAATTTATACTTGAAATTAATTATAAAAGACGGTTTATGCAACATATGTCGAACCTGTTGGAATCACAAACTGAAGTTAATAAATTTGATAAAATAATAAGTCTTGGCTGTAACTGCGAATTAACCTGGAACATTCGCGCTCACTTCGGCATCGAATGCGCTTATCCTTTTGATTGGTGGATAACACCCTTTCAGGCTTTATGGAAGTTACTGGAGAGCAGGTTCCATGATCTCTTTAACATAAACCATTTGGAAGTATCTCCCGATTTGCTTACGGTCAGAGATACTTACTATAATTTATTATATCATCATGATTTTAAGAAAACAGCAGATGATAAAATTATCAACGACAATTTAGAGCAGCAAATACCTTTGCTGAAGCAGAAATACGATATGCTTATTGAAAGATTCTTTAACGACCCCAAGAACAAGAGAGTTTTATTCATAAGAAATCGTGATGGAAACATTCCACACCTGGAAAGAGATACAACCCCGATGGACAAAAAC
>AWGX01000109.1 GCA_000495415.1 Smithella sp. ME-1
ACCCGGCAAGCCGTACACCGCGCCAAAGTATGATCCTCTGCTGGCCGTGCACCGGATGAAAGCGGTTGAATTAACAAATGTCAAATTTCAACCCGACAAATTTGATTTTGAAAAGGCATTTAATCAACAGTTCGGCATTATCAAGGAAAAAGCGTTTGATGTGGAAGTAGTATTTACCGGCTGGGCGGCCGCTTACGTGTCGGAAAGAGTATGGAGTCCCCATCAGGAAATCATCCCCAAGGGCAAAAATAAAATCATCTTGAAATTTACATCCTCTTCGGAACCGGAACTGATCAGCTGGCTGCTTTCCTTCGGCGAAGAGGCAAAACTCATCCAACCGGAATGGCTGGTAAAAAAACTGAAGTCAACAATAGGGGAAATGGCAGCCTGTTATACTTGAAATAACAGGCCTATTATTCCTGAAGTTTATCTGATGAAGATCAAAGTTCGCTATCTGCCTTTTAAATAACCCTTCAGATCACGATAGTAGTTCTCATGTGGTCCAATCATGATGAGTTCTAAATCCGAGCCTGCTTTTCTATATGCTAAAAGATATAAATTTGTTTTGAGCTTGAATTTATGGACGAAAACACCTTTCAGATCACCTTTCTTTTCTTCACCAACATTAGGGTTTTCGGCAATGTTTTTTACTTCCCGATCTAAAGCGGTTTTTTCAGCTCTAGACATCTTCTTAATTTTTTTTTCGAATAATCCTGATTGGTAGATTTTCATGATAATCTATCCAAACCGGTATTCCGTTTTATCGCCTTGATCCAACTCATCAAGTCCAAATAGGATTTCTTTGATGAGGGAATATGACAAATCCGGATTCTCCTCTGCGCATTTTCCCATACGTGCCCAATGCTCAATCTGACCCGCTAAAGAACGATGGTCTATCCGGCTAAATCTCTTTGCCTCATCAACAAGTTCTGCTGATATTCTAACTGCTGTAGCCATTGTTTTTCCTCCATACAAATTTCTAATGGTTGCAATATATATCAAATAGCAACATTATGCAACATTTTATTGTATGCCCGTTATACGGGTAACATTAATGAGACCCAAATTTCAGAAACGAATACCCTAAAGGGCACTATAGGTGCACTGAAATTTGATGGTCGAATTATCCCCGAGGCGAAGCCGAGAGGGATAAATGTGGGTCTAATACCT
>AWGX01000110.1 GCA_000495415.1 Smithella sp. ME-1
AAACCAACAGCGTACGAGTTCACCCTTCCCTCATTGCCTTCAAAAAAATAACCTCCGGTAGAAGGCGTAAATGTATAAGAGCCTGCATTTACTTCCGCCCTCGCTGCCGCGGCACCAAACAACATTACAAAGACAATTGTCATCACGAAAAATTTTTTCATTTGCTCTCCTTCCGACCTGGATTTTCAAAACAGCTTTTTCCGGGAAAACAATTTACATCTTCAATGTATCAAAATCAAACTGGATTCAGGTTATTTCTATACTAAAACAGACTTTCTATGTCAAACAAGAATATTAATGTGCCCCACGGCACTTTTCACGTGTCTTTCCTAATTCTCTAAACTTCTAATCTTCTAAAC
>AWGX01000111.1 GCA_000495415.1 Smithella sp. ME-1
ATTACGCACAATCAATATTTGCAACTACGACACAATCTCTCTACGCGGAATGACAGCTTGGAGACTTTTTACGGGGTCGTTAAAACTGTCTTTCGTAATCGGATTTTAATTTATTCGTTTTTTCTCTGATAATCCAGTAGCTTTTTGCGCTTTTATCAATCTTCATATCCAGAAACTTTTTTCCGGTCAAGGAAGCGATTAATCCAGTCGGAGTTACAATCAGATAGAAGATAACTGCCATTATTACTCTGGTCATGATAAAATTCATGACCACGGCCAGAGCCATCCATGCCTTATAGATGGGTCTGAGTATGGAAGGCAGAATTAACCCCGTAATAAAGAAAGCTGCGGCCAGAAACAAAATGTAATTGTAGTTATTATTTTTCCATAAAAGAAAAAATCCGATAATAGACAGAATTATACCCATCGTAATTCCGAATTTTTTCCAGTCGGATTTATTGCCTTTAATATTTTTTATTTCTTCAATAATTGCCATTTTGCTAGTCGTTCTCGTATTGTTTCAGCCAGTTGATATCATTGCTCAGGGGCTTTTGAATTTCTTTGTTTAACAGATAATTGCCCATAATAAGATAGTCCATATTTGTCCTCATAAAACACAGATAAGCATCCTGAGGTGTGCAGACAATCGGTTCTCCTCGAACATTGAAAGAGGTATTAATAATTACCGGACATTTGTGTTTCTCTGCAAATTTATTGATCATTTCGTAATATATGGGATTGCTTTCTCTGGTCACGGTTTGTACTCTGGCTGAGTAGTCCACGTGTGTTATTGCCGGGATGCTGGAACGCATTACATGTAGCTTATCCAATCCGAAATATTCCTGTTCTTCCTTAGTCATTGCTCTGCGGATAGTCTCTTTAACCGGCGCGACTATTAACATGTAGGGACTTTCACTGTCAATTTCGAAGAAATCGGAGGCTTTCTCTCTTAGTACGCTGGGAGCGAAAGGACGGAAGCTTTCCCGGAATTTTATTTTGAGGTTCATGATTTCCTGCATTTTAGGCGATTGGGCGTCGCCTATTATGGAGCGGGCACCCAAGGCACGGGGGCCGAATTCCATTCTTCCCTGAAACCAGCCGATTGTCTTTTCTTGAGCTATCAGATCGGCAATTCTGGCGGGCATTTCTTCGGAAGATAACTTATCGTAAGGAATATTGTTGGCATTTAAATATTGAAGAATCTGCTCATCGTTGTATTCAGGGCCAAGCAAAGACGCTTTCATGAAATCTTTTTTGCTGTCGGCCGTTCGCTGATTATCAAGATATTGATACCAGACAAAAAGAGCAGCGCCGAGAGCACCTCCGGCATCACCGGCAGCAGGTTGTATCCATATATTATCAAATGGTCCTTCCCGGAGAATTCTTCCGTTTCCTACACAATTAAGAGCCACTCCTCCCGCCAGACAAAGGTTTTTCTGCTTAGTTTCGCTATGGATATGAAGGGCCATGCGCAGCATCACCTCTTCTGTTACATCCTGAATGGAACGGGCCAGATCCATATCTCTCTGGGTAACGTTAGATTCCGGTTTGCGGGGCGGTCCGCCGAAAAGTTTATCGAATTTTTTGTTGGTCATAGTGAGGCCGGTACAGTAGTCAAAGTATTTCATGTTTAACTTAAACGAGCCGTCCTCTTTTAGATCCATCAGTTCAGAAAGTATCAAATCCTTATATTTTGGCACTCCATAAGGAGCGAGTCCCATAACCTTATATTCTCCGGAATTGACTTTAAAGCCGGTGTAATAAGTAAATGCCGAATAAAGAAGTCCCAGTGAATGTGGAAAATGAATTTCAGCGAGGATTTGGATTTGATTATTTTTCCCGATGCCGTAACTGGTTGTTGTCCATTCGCCGACGCCGTCTATTGTAAGAAATGCCGCTTCAGGAAAAGGTGAGGCGAAAAAAGCCGAAGCTGCATGTGATTCGTGATGTTCCGGGAAAATTATTTTACCTTCATAGTTCAGTTGTTTCTTGATAAATTCTTTCATCCACACCTTTTGTTTTATCCAAAGTGGAATGGCCATAATAAATGACCGAATTCCTGATGGAGCAAAAGCCAGATAAGTTTCCAGGATACGTTCGAACTTGATGAACGGTTTGTCGTAGAAGGCAACGTAATCAAGTACTTTACTATTGATTTGCCCCGCATCCAGGCAATAATTTATTGCATTGTCGGGGAAAGAAAAATCATGTTTTTTCCTGGTAAAGCGCTCTTCCTGAGCTGCAGCTATAATTTCACCGTCACGCACCAGACAGGCAGCGCTATCATGATAGAATGCAGAGATTCCGAGAATATTCATTAACGTTTTCTTCCAGTACTTATTAAAGTCTTTTTTGATAGCATATTAAAACAACTATTTAAATAGAATTATTTGGCTGCTTATTTTTTTGAAGCATGGAAGGTATTTAAAAAAATATCGGCAACTTTACGATGTCCTTCTTCATTCCAGTGCATATCTCCGGGAATAAAATAAGTATCCAGAATATGACGAACTTTCGCATGATTTTGATTCGGCGAAATAAAATACGGGAAATAGTTTATAAACTTTACATCGAAATTTTTTGCCCAGTTTGACCAGAATTTAACCTGAAGGGAGTCCAGATCATGATAAATAATCTGGTCTGGCCATGGGTAAACAGCGATTGTAAGAGTGATTTTTTTATCCCGGCAAAGATTTGCCAGACGTTCCATATTCTTGCCACTTTCTTCGAGACCTACCTTGCCGTATTCTTCATAAAATGATTTATTAATTGTCCACAAGTCTCCTCTCAGGTTGATTGAATCATAGTCATAACTATAATCTCTGGAGAAAAATAAGCCATGAATTCTTTTTACTATAAGGTGTGTCATGATAGTATCTCGTTGTAGAATTTGTTCAATTTTATGATATAAGCTGCGCTTCTTTTTTAAAGAAGCTCTGTATTTTTCATTAAGAGCGGTATCTAATTTTTTTTCTTCTTTTCTTTCAGCTACCTTATTGCCGTCAAGACGATAACCGGTTGATTCATCATGAATATCGGAAATATCAATAAAAACTATAAGTTCATCAAATTTAAGTCCTGCTGAGTCGATTAAATATTTTACTTTTGCATAATATATTGCGGGTGAGTAAGAACACACGGCAGCATTGAGTACTTCTACACCTTTTTTTTGCATCGCATTATCGATAATTCCGACAAAAGTATTGTCGTAGGTAATTCCAACTCCTTCAGTAAAAGAATCACCTATAAATAAAATGCGATGATGATCAGAAGAAAGAGTCACTTCACGAGGTTTTTTATCCCTGAAGCCAAGCGAGTTTGTTGCAACAGGGAAGAAAGTGTTTCCCCATGTTGTTTTAGGGATATTTACATTGGGTTTAAGATCATGGTGGTAGTAATTAGAGGGTATCCGATATTCTTTTTCATGATCATTTTTTTTGAAATAAGATTTAAAGTAACATTTAAGAATGTTTTTACCGATAATATCAGTGGCCAGAAAAATAACAACCAATAGCACAACCATCGAAACTATCGGATATTTTTTAAAGATATTGTCGTCTTTCAATTATTTGCCTTATGTACTGTCCAAAATTACCAATCGTAATTGACAAACATAGAATAAAAATTCGCGAGAAATTATTCTATAAGTATGTTTAAACCGGTTTACAGGCTATAAGCCACATATTATCACTTGTAGGGAAACGATCCCAGATATTAAACCGGACAATTTCAAATCCGGTATTGATAATTATTTGTTTTAGATTTTTTGGTGTCCAGTAATTGACATGGTCGGGATAACGAAAACCGCACCATTTATTTTGTGCAATCATGCGGTTTATACAGCCGTAATTAGGAACTTTGATAACAAGAGGTGCGCCCGGCTTCGATATCCGTAGAATTTTTTGCAGAACCTCGCGGGGAGCGGCTTCATGTTCGAAATAGGCGGACATGATCGCAGCAGCAAAAAAATCTTTTTCAAAAGTATCTAATCCCACAAGAGCATTGCCGCAGAAAACACGACCACCCCTGGCTTCGGCTATTTTTTGAGCATTGCCGGAGAGCTGCCTGGATACTTCAATTCCGAAGGGTGTATACTTTTTGTCGAGGCGGGACATTACCTGTCCTCCTCCACATCCTATGTCTATAACCGGTCCGGGCGTGAAATATTTATTTACTAAATCTATCAGTTTGTCCCGCCGTATAAGCCGGTCTTTGTAGCGTTCAAGAACCCTCACGCCACGCCGCAGGGCGGATTCTTTTTTTGTCTTTTCCTCGGCAACCTGACTGGATGTCTTTTCCCAGGCATAAATTTCTTCCAGGTCTTCATAGGCTGGAGGATTCTCCAGGTAAACTAATTTACACCGTTTACATTTCTTTATTATCCACTGATCTTTGGAATAAACGGAAGGTTTTTCTTTTGTGTTGTCAGTGCCGCATAAAGGACAAAGCCGATGATTACCTTCAGTTATATTTGTTTGTTTTTCCATGTTTTTCTCTTGGAGTCTTGTACTAGTGTAGTGTCTCGTAAATATCTATACAATATGTCATTTCGAAGCGAAGCGAGAAATCTTAATGATCGTGAGAAGATACAGGATATCTCCCGCTGGTCGATATGA
>AWGX01000112.1 GCA_000495415.1 Smithella sp. ME-1
TTTGAAAGAAGGCCTGAGAAAGAGGTTGCGCGATTCTCTCGAAATTGCGGTCAGCCGGGCAGATGGACTTGTGCGCATAGTTCCAACCACTGGTCCGGAAATACTTTGCAGCGAAAAATACGCTTGCCCCGATTGCGGAATAAGTATGCCTGAGCTTACCCCCCGCATGTTTTCTTTCAATAGCCCGTACGGTGCGTGTCCTGATTGCAATGGCCTTGGTTCCCGCATGCACTTTTCGGCGTATCTCGTTGTGCCTGATGCCGGATTATCTTTAAGAGATGGGGCAATTGCACCATGGGCAGGCAGAAGTTCTCTTTACTACCATAATATCTTGGATGCGTTGAGTTCTCATTACGGTTTCGATATCGACACTCCTTTTAATAAATTGCCGGAAAAGATTCAAACCGTTCTTCTTTATGGATCAGGAAAGGAAAGTATTAAATTTTATCATGATCGTTCGAATAAAAGATACTTTTACCACCGCCCCTTTGAAGGAGCGATTAATCAATTAGAGCGCCGCTGGAAGGAAACTACGTCGACGGCGGTTCGTAATGACTTGATTCGTTACATTGATTCCAGCGCGTGCGATACCTGTCATGGTGCCCGTTTAAAAAAAGAAGTACTTGCCGTTACAGTTGGCGGTAAGAATATTTATGAGCTTTGTCGGATGTCCATCCGTGAATGTTATAATTATTTCGAGCAACTGTTACTGACTCCTCAGGAAAAAAATATTACCGAAAGAATAATAAAAGAAATTAAAAATCGCCTTCAGTTCCTGCTTAATGTCGGCATGGATTATTTAAGTATGGAGAGATCGACCCTGTCGTTATCGGGAGGGGAAAGTCAACGCATCAGGCTGGCCACACAAATCGGTTCAGGCTTAATGGGAGTTTTATATGTGCTTGATGAGCCGACAGTGGGACTGCACCAGAGAGATAATTTACGACTGATTGATACTTTGAAAAAACTGCGCGATATGGGCAATACCGTGCTGGTTGTGGAACATGACGCCGATATGATTCTTACCTGCGATCATATTATAGATATGGGGCCCGGTGCGGGAACGCAGGGAGGTAAAGTAGTCTTTCAGGGAACTCCCGTGGAAGTTTTGCAAAGCAATGAATCGCTGACCGGCAGATACCTCTCGGGTAAAGAATCTATTGCGCTGCCGTCAACAAGGCGCCCGCTAACCGGCAGATATATTATTTTAGAGGGAGCCACTGAAAACAATCTACAGAATATTGATATTAAAATACCGGTAGGAGTGTTTACCGCGGTAACCGGCGTCTCAGGTTCCGGAAAAAGTACAATGATAATCGAAACTCTTTACAAAGTAATGGCACGCCGTTTGAATCAGCATCACGGATCAATGGGGAAAATCAAAAAAGTGGTGGATTTGGGCGATATTGAACGGGTCATCATGATTAATCAGCAGCCCATAGGACGGACACCGCGATCTAATCCGGTAACTTATACGGGAATATTTTCTTTTATCCGTGATCTTTTTACCAATCTTCCCGAAGCGCGAATGCGCGGTTATAAACCAGGTCGATTCAGCTTTAACGTGAAGGGCGGACGATGCGAAGCATGTGAGGGCAACGGTCTGATTAAAATAGAGATGCATTTTCTGCCGGATGTTTACGTGACTTGCGATGTCTGCCATGGTAAGCGATTCAATCAGGATACGCTGGATATAAGATACAAAGATAAAAATATTGCCGATATTCTGGATATGACGGTTAATCAGGCATTGACTTTTTTCTCGAATATTCCTTCGATCAGATCTCACCTGCAATTACTTAATGATGTAGGGTTGGGATATATTCATCTGGGGCAGTCGGCAACCACTCTTTCCGGAGGGGAAGCGCAAAGAATAAAACTGGCAAGGGAACTGGGTAAAAAAGTCAACAGCAATACTCTTTACATTCTGGATGAACCTACTATCGGATTGCATTTTGCGGATATTCAAAAATTACTGGATGTTTTAACCCGCCTTGTGGATATGGGTAATACCATGGTCGTAATCGAACATAATCTGGATATAATCAAGTGCGCGGATTACATTATTGATCTTGGTCCGGAAGGTGGTTCCGGCGGCGGTAGAATTATCGCTTCCGGTACAGTCGAAAAAATTGCACAGGAAGAAAAATCAGCAACAGGACAGTTTTTACAAAAAATTATTTCTTCCTGAAAAATTTTTCTGAAATTTTTTATTAGATATACCTGCAAACAAACATTATCCCTGCTGTTAATCTATAAATGCCTTTTCGTTTACTCCGTATTCATGAAAAAAAGAGAATATTTTTCAAAAAAAATTTTTCTTAATGAATAATTTCTTGACATAATCATAAAAATGATATTTAATTCACATAAATAAGAACTATATTACTTAATAAGTATAGCAAAAAATAAAGTCCTTAAAATATTTTACAGGATTGCGTGATAGAAAGGATTCTGAACTGGTAAAGACTTTAAAACATAAACATTCCATATTAGTAGTTGATGATGAAGATGCCATCCTTAATG
>AWGX01000113.1 GCA_000495415.1 Smithella sp. ME-1
CCTGGAATGCATTGCCGGACAGGAATCTGTAAAACCGGATATCTTTGTTTTGGATAATGGTGGCGATGATCCTATGGCGGAAATTTATTGCGGCAGATTTCCTGCCGTACAATTTTATAAAAGCGAAAATAATATTGGTTTTGCTGCAGGGAATAATTTACTTTTTAGAAAGACGGATGGATATGAATGGATTGCGCTGGTAAACCCTGATGCGTTTCTGGAACCGGATTGGTTGAGCAAGATGATTTCTGCTGCAAATGCTTATCCTGAATATTCTTTCTTTGCATCTCGTCTTATC
>AWGX01000114.1 GCA_000495415.1 Smithella sp. ME-1
TTTCGCCAAAGTCGCTGCCGTTTGCGCGATTATTTCTGCTGCTGCCTTTAGTCCGGACAGAGGCTCAAATTTTTTCCTGATGTTGCCCAGCATGGCTAACCTTTCAAAAAAACCGCGCAGGTCTTCCTGAAAAATAACGACTAAAACAAAAAGCAAAATGGCAAAAAATCCCTGTAAAACAATAGTAGTCAGATAAAGTTGAAAGAAACGTGCCGCAAGATAAACTCCGCCAAGAAGAGTTATGCCGATAAGCACAAAGCGGGAAGCCCTTGTTTTGAACCAGGTAAGAGTAGCAAAAATCATTAAAGCGATTATCGCTACATCCAGAATATCCTGAATTCTGATACTCTTAACCATTGTTAGAACAGAATTTAATGAATCCATAAACTTTTTTCCGACACGTCAAAATTTACAAAGTTTTAATAACTTATATAAAAATGTATATGGGTGTCAAGTACGATTAAAAATCTTGTGTTGACAATTTATGTCATTTTTTCATATCTTCCCCGCCATGAAAAAAATAGTACACAATCTTAATGCCGTAGAAAACAAAGAAAAGCCTCGCCGGGAAAATGTCTGGTGCGAAAAATACGGGTATTTTATCGATCTGGATGCCTGCCGTTCCCGTTCGTTACAAAATAAGACCTGCCGCCGTTGTTATGCTTCCTTGATACAGGAAACGCTGCCGTTTTGACATGCTGGTTATAGACAACATCGCATTCCCGCATTGATCAGCTCAAAGTTCATAAAATTATAAAAAAATATTTGTAATCATATTCAAAATAGAATATATAAGCAAAAAATTTTCATTACCAGTGACTTGAAATATTCAAGGCCACTTCAATAAGCATCATTTTTTCACAATCAGAAAAAGCAGCAAGGTAATTTATTTCTTTTGCACGGGGGAAGAATCATGTTGAGAAGTAAACGGTTACTCTTAATATTTTTTACCATTGCCTTTGGCCTTCTAATAAATCTGTTATTCATTACCAACAGCAAAGCGGATTCCCTGACTATAAGTGGTTCCAATCAAATGACCACGGGTAGTTCGCAAACCTTTTCTGTTTCTGGAGGAACAGGATCTTATTCCTGGGCAGTATCAAGTGGAGGAGGATACTTCTCCGGCATTTCCGGTAATTCTGCTAATTATAATGCTCCTACAAGTAATTACAATTGTAATTCCAATCCAATAATTTGTGTAACAGATTCGTCCGGTCAAAAGAGCTGCATACAAATTGCGATAAATGCTTATTCTGATTTAACATCAATTGCATACACATATATTTATGAAATAGGCATCGGTTGCGAAGGTAAATGTTCGTGGTCTGGCGCAGGTTACAGTACGCTACATGACACTAGAGCTACTCTTTATAATTGCCGTGGAGAAATTGTTATAGACAAACAAATAGAAGCGTGCGGAGTTCCTAATCCCGATTGTAATTATTTGACGACTGTTTGTCTCTGTGGAGGCTGCCCAAGGTGTAGCGACGTCTTAGGATGGCACGACGGAAGAACACCGGAAATGAAAGCCGCCGGTTGCTGTCCTTTCAGTGGTTTTGGCGGTGGCGCAGGAGCAAACGGTCCAGGCCCCGGCGATATGGGTAGCAATACCTGCGGCGGCGGCGGCAATAATAGTTCCGGACCACCTAACACTCAAATAGAGTCAGAAGTTAATCTCAAAAGCGGCAATTTATATCATTCCCAGGATGTGTCAGGAATTAAGTTATCTTATAACAGTCTAGATAATTATAGCGGCGCTTTTGGTCAAAAATGGACCCACAATTACAATGTAAGATTAACAATCTTAAGTGACAACGCAATATTAATTCTTAAAAAGGATGACGGCAATATCACCTATTTCAGGCTTTCCGGCGGTGTCTATTATCCCGAAGCCATCAGCGGCGACACATCTCAGATAGTAAAGAATGCCAACGGCATCTACACGCGCACATCCAAAGACGGAACCGTTCAGGAATTCAATACCTCGGGTTTGCTTAATTTTGAGAGAGACAGAAACAACAGCGCTACAACTCTGACGTACAGCGGCAGCGATCTGGCAAGCATTGCCGATAAAAACGGCAGAACAACAACCATCACTACTACCAGCGGTAAAATAACCGGCGTTACCGATCCGGCAGGAAGAACCTATACTTTAGGCTATACAGACAACCTTCTCACTTCCGTAACCGATCCATCGGGAAATGTCTGGCAATACACTTACGATTCTGCTGGGCGAATGCTCACAAAGAAAGATCCGGACAATAATACCGTAACCTACACTTATGATTCATCAACCGGCAAACTTTTGACCTCCATCGATCCGGAAGGAAAAATCAGAACCATAAATTATAATCAGAGCGGTATTTCTGCTTTTACCGATAAAGATGGCGGAGTTTGGACATATACCTATGATCCTTTCTATGCCGTCATAACTTCCAAAATTGACCCGCTGGGCAACACTACCCAATATATTTACGACTTGAAGCGCAATCTCACAAAGATAATCTATCCGGACGGCAGCATAAAAAGCTACACCTATGATTCTAACGGTAATACACTTACCTCAACTGACCAACTCGGCAAAACAACAACCTATACCTACAACAGTCTCAACCTTGTTACCAGTGTCACCGACCCCAAAGGACACGTGACGCACTATGCTTATGATGCCAAAGGCAATCTTACTTCGATTACCGATGCCGCTAATGGAATTACTCAATATCAATACGATACCAAAGGCAACATAACCGCGATTATCAAACCGTTGGGTAAAACAACCAACATGACCTACGACCAGAATAATAATCTCCTTACCGTTACCGATCCAAAGAATGGTACAATTACCATGACTTATGATAATATGGGAAACATGCTCACACAAACAGATGCCCTGAACAAAACAACCACTTTCCAGTATAACAATTTAAACCAGATGACCCGGGTAACCGACCCTCTGGGCAATGTCACGAACTACACCTACGACTATAACGGCAACAGGCTTTCAGCCACCGACGCCAACGGCAATGCAACGCAATATGTTTATAATTATAAAAACCTTCTTACCGAAATCACCGATGCCTTGAGCAACGCCACGAACATGACCTACGGTACAGGCTGTTCCTCCTGCAGCGGCGTGGACAAACTCACCTCGCTCACCGATGCAAAGAACCAGACAACCTCTTACGAATATGACGGGGCAGGCAGACTTACTCAAGACACTGACCCGCTGGGGAAAACAACAACATATACCTACGACAGCAAAGGAAACCTGATTTCCAGAACAAACCCGGACGGCAAAACCACTACTTTCACTTATGATCTGAACAACAGGCTGACGCAAAAGACCTATTCGGATGGCGTAATCACTACATTTCAGTATGACAACGCCGGCAACATGACCTATGCGGGCAATGCCAACATTGCTTATAACTTCACTTACGATACCGTAAACAGAATCACTCAGATAACTGATTCCAACGGCAGGACTATTTCGTATCAATACGATGCCGCCGGAAACAGGACAGCC
>AWGX01000115.1 GCA_000495415.1 Smithella sp. ME-1
AAATGTCCGTTCATGTCATTGACTATTTCCTGCTGTTTGGATACGTTGCGTAAACGGAATTATCCCCCTCACGAATTGCTGTCATTATTGTACCGAATTTGGACATATAGGAGATGTTATTATGTTGACGGTCGGAATAGACATTGGCTCCATAACCACAAAAATTGCCATGATGGATGACGGCAAGCTTCTCCACACTGATGTGGCCTTGAGCGGTTACGACATGGACAAGGCCTGGCGCGATATCTATGCCAGGATGCTTCAAAGTACCGGCAAAAAAGAATCGGACGTCAAGTACATCATTTCCACAGGATACGGCAGAAATATCGTTGATGCCGCTCAGAAGAAAATTACCGAAATCACCTGCCATGCTGCCGGAGCAAAATATTTCTATCCCAAAGTTAAGGCTGTCATTGATATCGGCGGACAGGACAGCAAGTTCATTAAAATAGACGATAGCGGTAGTGTTGCCGATTTTGTGATGAACGATAAATGCGCTGCGGGAACCGGACGTTTTCTGGAAGTAATGGCTCGCGCCCTTCATGTGGAAATCAAGGATTTTGCGGCCATGTCGAACAAGGCGACGAAGGCGGCAGTTATCAGTAACATGTGCACGGTATTCGCGGAATCGGAAGTAATCTCACTGATTGCCAAAGGAGAAAGCAGAGAAAACATTATTGCCGGCATTCATGAATCCATTGCCTCCAGAATGATGTCCATGATGAACCGCTCCGGTGTGGTCAAGCCGATTGTGATGACCGGCGGAGTGTCGAAGAATATGGGCATGCGTGATGCGCTGGAAAGAAAGGTAGGAGCAAAGATCGATGTGCCCGAACAGGCACAGATTTGCGGAGCTATAGGCGCGGCGATATTGGGAGCAAACCGCAGATAAATTATACGACGCGGCAGAGCTTTGTAATTTTTAATTTTGTCATTTCGAGGAGTATAACGACGAGAAATCTAATTTTTAAAACGGATTAAGATTTCTCCCTTCGGTCGAAAT
>AWGX01000116.1 GCA_000495415.1 Smithella sp. ME-1
GTATAGTAACATCTCTTGCGGGAAGTTCGGTCATTATAAAGAAAGTAACATTGGATCAAATGAATGAAGAAGAGTTACGCGATTTGATCCACGATGAAGCAGGCAAATATTTACCTTTCGACGATATGGAAGAAGTTAATTATGACTTCCAGATTATGGGCGATAATAACTATAACCCTAATCAAATGGATATTATGATTGTGGCTGCCAAAAAAGATGTGGTCAATAGTTATCTTGAAGCAATCACAGCCGCCGGCCTGAATGTTATGATTATGGATGTAGCTCCTTTTGTTTTGGAAACGGTGTATGAGACTAATTATGAGTTTGATAACGATGAAACGGTTGTAATTATTAATATTGGAGCAAGCACTACAGGTATCAATGTTATTAAGGGCGGCATGTCTATTTTTACGAGAGATTTTGCTTTGGCAGGAAACGCTATTACTGAAAGTTTGCAGGAAAAATATAAATCAACTTTCGAAGAAGCAGAAAAAATCAAAACAGAAGGTCTGCCCAACGGTAGTGAAGAGGATAACCTGGATTTAAAGAACAGT
>AWGX01000117.1 GCA_000495415.1 Smithella sp. ME-1
AAAAGTAGAAGAATTTAATTTTTTAAATTCCGAACAAAATACTAGTCATGATTATCGTGTTCTGGATACCAGTGTAATTATTGAAGGAAGAATAGCTGATATTTGTGACAGTGGATTTATTGAAGGTGATTTGATTGTTCCACGTTTTGTCCTGAATGAATTGCAGTTTTTGGCTGATTCCTCCGATTCGATGAAGCGATTGCGTGGAAGACGGGGACTGGATGTCCTGAATCACATGCAGAAGAGTACAAATATCAACATTGAAATAGTCGAACAGGATTTTCCCAAAATTAAAGGAGTGGATGGCAAACTGGTAGC
>AWGX01000118.1 GCA_000495415.1 Smithella sp. ME-1
CGGATTACGGATTTCATGGGCAACAACAGGAGCCATTTCCGCCAGCATCAGTGCCTTTTCTCTTTCCAGTTTTTCGTCAAATTCATAAAGAGAAGTAAAAACATCTTTACTGTCCGGATAAAAATAGCTGAATATTTTTCTTAAAATCATTTTCATCGGCGAAAAAGACAGTGATATTAGAAAAGCCGCCAGTAACAAACCCATGATAGTGGGCGGAGTACCGTTGAAAAATAAAGTTGCGAAATAAAAAATAACAGCGCCGGTGACAGTATTGACAAAAATTATCAGCCACCGCGCAAAAAAATCATGCAGTTCACGAAGCTGCGGGTAAGCGATGACCAGCAAAACAAAATAAAGCAAAACCGATGAAGCAGTTCCTTTTACTACCGGCAAGTTGAATCCCCAGTAATTCAACAAATGCATATGACCCAGAATCAGAGCAACAGGACATACAAAAAGTAAATATCCAAAACGCTTTTTCTCGTTGCCGGACGGCAATTTATTTGTATGCCACAGTAGCGCTGCATAACATAATACCAATGCAAAAAACATATATGATGTTATAACGGCATTAAAATAAACTCCGCTAGACAAGGGAGTGAAAACGCAAACAGCTGCGCACAAACTTGCCAAAGTAAACAAGACAAACATCCTCAAAGAAATTAAAGACTTGGTTCTTGTCAGATAACGGAAAAATCCAAGCGCTAAAGGCGCGATCGCCAGAGTTCCGAGATAGCTGATTTTCTGCAAAAAACCGAAATGAAAAATACTTTCTACGGAAATTGCCCCCTGCGAAATAAACACAGCAGCGCATAAGCGGGAGAAGGAAGACTGCATCCGATCCTTCCTGCCGGTAATCATCAGAGAAACGGAAATTGTAAAACTGGTTGCGGCTAAAATAAACGTATCCATAATTATATATTTTTCTTAGGAAAATAGTATTTTGGTTTCATTCAACAAGATCATATACCCATCTCCAATGATATCCATTTGAGCAGCCATTGAAAGTGTTTTGGCAATAAATCTTGGCGAAGCTTAAGATAAGCGATTACAAGTGTTTGAGCCAAAGGCGAGTTTTGTAATCGCCTGAA
>AWGX01000119.1 GCA_000495415.1 Smithella sp. ME-1
AAAGCGGAATGAAGGCTTTCTACCCTCTTCTTCGCGCTTTTTTCTTTCATCCGCCGTAAGATTTCTACATTTGCCCATATATCTTGGCATACGCTTGCTTAGAATCAATGCCTGGCGTTCTTCTTCCAGTTCTTCTTCCGTACAGTAACAGGGATAAACCAAATCCGCGTCCATGAGTTTCTGCAAATGGCTCTTGTATATTTCCAAACGTTCACTCTGTTTGTATGGACCATATAAACCTTCTTTCCGTGGTCCTTCGTCCCAATCGAGCCCCAGCCAGTTCAAGTCGTTAAGAAGATTTATCTGATAAGAAACATCGCTGCGCGACTCGTCGGTATCTTCAATACGCAAAACAAAAGAACCGCCGTGATGACGGGCAAACATCCAGTTAAAGAGAGCCGTGCGAGCATTTCCTACATGCAGTTCTCCGGTTGGAGAAGGCGCAAATCTGACTCTGTATTTATTCATAATATTATTCCTTGCTCAATGTAGCGACTGCCGTTACAGCTATACCTTCACATCTGCCGACAAATCCCATGCCTTCATTCGTTTTGGCTTTGATATTTATATCAGATGCTGACATATTTAAAACTTTCGCAATGTTATTAATAATCTTGTCCACAAAAGGAGCGACTTTTGGTTTTTCCATTATTATTGTGGCATCAATATTGTTGATTATAAAACCTTCATCGGCGATAATTTTACGAACACGTCCAAGAATCACCTTACTGGAAATATTTTTATATTGCGGATCAGTATCCGGAAAATGCCGGCCAATA
>AWGX01000120.1 GCA_000495415.1 Smithella sp. ME-1
CCCCAGACGGTCAAATTAGTTTTGCGTGAATAAATGGGCTTGAAAAAGGGAAAGCCCATAATGTGATCCCAGTGGGCATGCGTTAATAAAAGAGTAAAATCATGACGGCCGGCCGCGATCAGATGGTTTCCTGCCTCACGCATACCGGAACCGGCGTCAACGATCAATATTTTATCATCGTTTGTCCTGATTTCGAGGCAGGTTGTATTACCGCCGTAGCGTAAATATTGCTTGCCCGAAACAGGAATAGAGCCTCTAGAGCCCCAGCAGCGAATTATCATTTACCATCCTGTAGAAATAAGATAATTAAGCTTGCATATAAATTGTTCCGCGGGCTAATATCACCGGGGTAGCAACT
>AWGX01000121.1 GCA_000495415.1 Smithella sp. ME-1
AAACGTGATTATTTTTTCTTTGGATTCAGATAACTCCTACAATGAATTAGGTGCCGAATTCTCCAAATTTGTCTGGTGGGGAATTGTTATCGGTGATTATATGAAAGATTTGGAAACATCGCTAAAAACCTGTGCGGCCGATCCGGAAAACGCAATCATTCTTTATGATAAACAATGGCGTAAAATGATCAGCGTCGCTGAAAAAGATATTACTAAAATTCTTCCCGTGTTAAAGGAAATATCCTCTGAAATTTCCAATATTCCTTTAAAGAAAAAAATGGAGAACTGCCCTAAAGTACTCATTGTCGGTGAAATATACGTGCGTCGCGATGATTTTGCCGTCGGCGAATTAATTCAGCATTTGAGTAGACGAGGAATTATCGGCAAAGTGTCCAGCGTCGCGGAATGGGTTTACTATTGTGATTTTGTACGGCGACATGAACTTAGAAAAAGGCTGGATTTGTTTCCCTGGTATCGTAGAATTTTTTCTAAAGAGTTTATCGATTTGATCAAATGGAATATCGAAAATGCTTACAAACATAACGTTGGAGATAATATTCGCGATACACTGGCTTTGACAGGCTTAATTCCCGATTCTCCTCATAATATGGAAGAAATTATGAAAAATACCGAAAGGCATTTTGTAAACCAGGAGTTATATTCTGAAATAAGCATCTCCAGCGGTGTTGCCGCAACCGCAATGATGGACGGATATTCCGGTATAATAAATATTTCTCCTTTTGCTTGTCTCATCGGCCGAGTGATTGAGGGAGTCTTGACTCCCTGGGCCAGAGAACAGAAATATCCAATTATATCAGTTGAAATTGACGGTAATCTTTTACCTCCCAATGTCATGAACAAGCTGGAAATTTTCATGCTTAATGTGTTGAGATTCAAAGGCAATGAAGATACAAAAATAATGCTGGAGCAATAATTTAAGGAATATAAATTTTAACATGAAGAAAAATTTTACAGGCATCATTTTATCTGGCGGCAAAAATTCCCGCATGGGCGTCAATAAGGCATTTCTTGAAATTGACGGTAACAGATTAATTGATAAAATATTAGATATCTATAAAAATATATTCACCGAAATAATTATTGTCACCAATGACCCTCTTTCTTATACTGAATTTTCCAATACAATCATTGTCACTGATATTTACAAGGGGAAAGGTCCACTGGGAGGTATTTACACAGGTCTGTTTTATACAAAAAACGATTACGCCTTCATTAGCGCCTGCGATATGCCTTCTCTTAATAAAGATTTCATGCTTTACATGACGGAACAACAAACGGACAAATTTGACATTATAGTGCCGGAACTTCCTGCTGGATTTCAGCCTCTACATGCGATTTATTCACGGCGTTGTCTTCCTTTCATAAAAAAAATGATCATTTCTGATAAACTTAAGATTGCCGATTTCTTCAAAGAAATGCGCTTATTAAAAATTACAGCGGAAAAAATTAAACTTTTCGATAAAGATGGTCGTTTTTTCCTAAATATTAACACCCCCGAGGATTTGAATAAACAAAAAGAAATTTTTTCTTAGTCAATATTCCCCTATAAATTTCTTGACAAAGATTCTTTAATAATGCATAATGGAATGAACATTCACTCCGTTATTAAAGGTTCTCCTGTGAAAAACACTGATAAATACGACGAAATTGTTCGGGCCTCCTTAGAGCTTATTGCAGAAAAAGGTTTTCACGGAGTACCAATGTCGATGATTGCAAAAAAAGCCGGTGTTGGAGCTGGAACAATATATCGCTATTTTGATAATAAGGACGCTCTCATTACAGAATTGCATCATGATCTTGAGGAAAAAATAAGTTCATATCTTCGCCAGGGCTATAATATCGAGCAACCTCTTAAGGATAGATTTCTTTACCTTATTAGAAAACTTCTACGGTATTTTATAACAAACCCTCTTCATTTTCGTTACATGGAGCAGTACTTCAACTCTCCCTACGGTATCTCTCTTCACCGGGATCGTGTTTTAGGTGAGCCGGGAAGTCATGATATATTAATGGATATTTTTGTGGAAGGCGTTGAACAGCAGATACTTAAAGAGTTCCCGAAAGCCGCATTGTTTTCTCTTGCTTTTGGTCCTCTGATCTCTCTGATGCGCGACCATATCCTCGGCTTCGTGAATCTGGACGAAAACCTAATCCGGCAGACTACAGAAGCATGTTGGGACGGAATCAAACGATATTAAATTGTGATAAGAAAAGAAGTATTTAAATACAAAAAAATGTTTTTCCCATTAAACCTTACATATACAAAATCAAGAACTAGTATGGGCAAAAAATTTAAAAAAGACAGGGGCATTCAATGAAAAAAAATAAAAGAACAATTTGGTTACTAGTCATTACAAATGTTCTTCTTGCTGGCTTACTCTTGAGTGGCTGCGAAAAGAAAAACCCGGG
>AWGX01000122.1 GCA_000495415.1 Smithella sp. ME-1
GACGACGCAGCCAACAAAGTTAGCTGAAGAATGCGACTTGGCGTGAAACGTCTATTGCGTAATTTTGCTTAAATATTTTTTGCCAGCCAGTCTCCTATTTCACTGGTAGACATTCCCATTTTACCGGCATCAAGGCTTTTTAGTTTGCCGCTTTCCAGAAGTTTAATAACTGCAGCCTCTATTCGTTTGCCGGCCTTGTCTTCTCCCAGAGTATCCAACATCATGCCCCCGGCGCAAATAGCCGCCAGCGGATTAATAACATTCTTTCCCGTATATTTCGGAGCGGAACCGCCTATGGGTTCAAACATGGAAACTCCCTTAGGATTGATATTGCCTCCTGCCGCGATACCCATTCCACCCTGAATCATGGCGCCCAGATCCGTTATAATGTCACCGAACATATTGTCTGTTACAATAACATCGAACCATTCGGGATTTTTCACCATCCACATGCACGTCGCGTCCACATTGACATAATCGGTTTTTATTTTCGGGAATTCCTTGGCCAGTTCGTTAAATGTTCTTTCCCATAAATCAAAGGCGTAAGTTAAAACATTCGTTTTGCCGCAGAGAGTAAGCTTGTTGTCTTTTTTTCTTTTTGCTGTGTACTCATAAGCGTAACGCAGACAGCGTTCGACGCCTTTTCTGGTATTAATCGATTCCTGAATAGCCACTTCATCGGGCGTACCTTTTTTCAAAAATCCTCCCCCGCCAGTATACAGTCCTTCCGTGTTTTCCCTGACGACGACAAAATCAATTTCCTTTGGTCCTTTGTCTTTGAGAGGGCAGGGGACATTAGGATAAAGTTTTACAGGCCGCAGATTAATGTATTGATCAAGCTCGAAACGCATGCGCAGGAGGATGCCTTTCTCCAGAATTCCCGGTTTTACATCCGGATGGCCGATAGCACCCAGATAAATGGCATCGAATTTTTTAAATTCTTCCAGAATGGAATCAGGGAGAATCTCTCCCGTTTTCTTGTAGCGCTCTCCTCCGATATCATAATGGACAAGCTCATACTTGATTGATTGAGAAGCAGCTGCGGCTTTGAGCACCTTGAGACCTTCGGCAATAACTTCCGGACCTGTCCCGTCTCCCGGGACTACGGCGATTTTATAAGATTTTTTTGAACCCATATGACCTCCTGTATCGCTGGTAATTTCTAAACGAGATTATAAAAGCAAAAGAGTGGACTTTATTAGCGTAACGAACTTTCAAAGTCAACGTCAAAAGAAAGTTTTTGCAGATGTTATAATTTATGCCCACCGAGGGGGACGCCCCTAAAATACTAAGTTACTAAAAGAAGCGGCAAAAAAAGGAGAGCAGATGCCGAGAACAGCAAGACTAGACGCCCCTGGCGTATTACATCACATCATGATCAGGGGAATAGAGCGTCGGAAGATATTCATGGACGATAACGATCGGGATGATTTTCTTTCACGTCTTGAAAAACTCATGCCTGTAACCGGGACTGCATGTTTTGCCTGGGCGTTCATGCCGAAACACACCCATTTTCTTTTTCGGACAGGAAGCGCATCGATCTCTACCCTTATGCGAAGACTTGTTTGCTGCGGGGAGAGTTCATTTAAATTTGACAAACAAATTGATTTAAAATAGACTTTATTCAAAATCTCTCAAATTACAGAGGTTAATTTGAATAAATCCAGAAAGATAGAATATTGGCTGGACATAGCTCAATATGATATGGATACCGCGCGTGCAATGCATGAGAACGGTCGTTATCTTTATGCCGTATTTATGTGTCAGCAGGCGACAGAAAAAATTTTGAAAGCAAATTACATTCAGAAATTTGATAACGAAGCACCGATGACTCATAATATTATTTATCTGGCAAATATACTTGACATGAAATTATCGCCCGAACAGAATGAAACTGTATCAACTTTAACAGCTTATTATATTGAAGGCCGCTATCCATCTTACAAGAAAAAGCTCTCCATATTGGTTGATAGTAATAAAAGTTATACATTACTTAAACAAACAGAGGTTCTTTTCCAATGGCTAAAATCCCTGCTGCAATCATAAAAACGCTTAATGATTATTTGCGTGATGTTGAAGAAATATGTCACATTGATAAAGCCATATTGTTTGGTTCCTATGCGCACGGTAACATAAAAAAACGCAGCGATATTGACATAGCCATTTTTTCCAAACAGATTACAGAAGATAACAGACTGGAAATCATGGCAAGATTAATTGCGTCTGGCGGAAAATTTAAGCGCGATATTCAAACTATGGCATTCCCTTGGGAAGATTATTTATCCGAGGAAAACGATTTTATCGTCAATGAAATAATTAAAAAAGGTATAGAAATCAAAAACCATAAATAATTTGCAAAGCAAAAGGGTTCGTTGCTTGGCTCATGACGAAATAAAGAAAGATTGCCACCACGATTACATCGGGGACAGGCAGCTGCTGAGAGCCGCTTGGCAATGACAATGCATTGGATGATTTGTTCCGTTACTTCGGATAACCCGTAATGTCTTTGATTTCCTTAAACAGCGGTTTTAGTTGTCCGTACATTTTTAGATAAACTCTTTTATAGAGCTCATCGTAGAGTTGATGATTTTTTAAAGATGGCTCAAATACCTTTCCTGTTCTGGTCATGCTTTTGACTGCGGATGAAAAGTCGGAATAAAGTTTGAGTCCAACGGCAGCGTCAATTGCCGCGCCAAGCGCGGATGTTTCAAAAGTGTGCGGCCGTTCCGCAGCCATGCCGAATATGTCCGCTGTTATTTGCATTGCCGCGTCGCTTTGCGATCCTCCTCCGGAAACTCTCAGTTTTGTTACCGGCACTTTTGTTTTTCGCTGTGTCAATTCTCCACCTTCTCTCAAGCCGTAGACCAATCCCTCGAGTATGGCGCGATACATGTACGCGCGATTATGGACATCGCCGAAACCAATTATCGAACCTTTCGCGAAGGGATCGGCGCCGATTCCCGGGGTCCAATAGGGTTGCAGCATTAGCCCCATGGATCCGGCCGGCACATTTTGAATCAGCGAATCAAAAAATTTTTCCGGCGGTTCATTATTTTTTTCGGCAAGCATGCATTCCTGAAGGCCGAATTCTTCCTTGAACCAACTCACCATCCAGAAACCGCGGAATATCGAAACTTCGGTGTAATAAGCATCCGGCACCGAAGCAGGGTAGGGCGGTATCATGGGACGCAATTCAACATATTTGGGAGTAGCAACGTCGAAAGTCGCAATCGTTCCAAAACTGAGACATCCGATTTCAGGCGTGAGACAACCGGAGCCGAGTATTTCGCAACCCTTATCCGAACCGGCGGCAAAAACCGGCAGGCCTTCGGGGATGCCGGTTTCAGAAGAAGCTTTCTTTGTTATTTGTCCTAAGGTTTCGGAAGGCTTAATCATTGCGGGAAGTTTTTCCTGTTCAATTTTAAACAGCCACCATTTGAAATCATATTTACCGGCCCATTGATATGTTTTGTTGTTAAACGGCAGATAGCCGATGTTGTTGCCCACGGAATCAATGAACTCACCGGTGAGCCGGTGCGTGAAAAATCCGGACAGATGCAAAAATTTGTATGTCTTTTCCCAGATATCGGGCTGCTGCTGACATATCCAGTTTGCCTCGCAATCCTGAATTACTCCCTCCAGGGTATCCAGCAGCTTGACTGTTTTTAATACGGGACGAAGCGCACCGGGCAGGATGGCGCTGGAGTCGGCTTTTCTCTGGTCAAGCCAGATAATTGCCGGGCGAAGAGCTTTTCCGTCTTTGTCCACATTAATCATTGTGGCACGCTGTGTGGTAAGGGTAACACCGGCTATATTTTCTTTAAGATTTGCTTTGTCCAGCAAGAGTTTGGTTGTTGTTTTACAGAGCATTTCCCAGAAGTAATCCGGTTGCTGTTCCGCCCAGCCGGGATGATCCGAATAATAAGGCTGAATCGCTGTTTTAACGATATGCAGTATGTTCCCATTTGTATCTACAAGGGCAGCTCTTATAGACTGTGTCCCTGCGTCTATTGAAAGGATTAATTCCGACGATTGATTTTTTTCTTGCGGCATATCTTCACCTCGCTTGTTTTATTGCGCATATTTTAAATTATTATTCCGGCAATTAAATATCTAAATAATTACAGATAATTTTATACTATTTTAATTCAACATTTGATACTGGATTCCCGCCTACGAGACTGTGTC
>AWGX01000123.1 GCA_000495415.1 Smithella sp. ME-1
ACCGAACGCAAACAGGCGGAAAAAGTTTTGAAAGAACGTGACATTGTATATAGAAAACTGTCTGCCAATGTTCCCGGAATGATTTATCAGTTCATGAGAAAACCCGATGGAAACTATTGCGCACCTTTTACTACAGACGCCATCAAAGACATTTTTGGATGTTCTTCGGGAGATGTAGTTAATGATTTTTCTCCCATAGCCAAAGTTATATATCCGGACGATTTTGAAAGGCTGATAGATTCAATTGAAGAGTCGGCAAGAAAAATGTCTCACTGGAAATGCGAATTCAGAGTTCAAATCCCTGGCAAACCTCTCCGATGGCTTCTCGGTAACTCAACACCAGAAAAGCAGTTGGCCGATGGCAGCATAATCTGGCATGGCTTTTGTACAGATATAACTGAACGTAAGCTGACGGAAGCAGCTTTGCAGGAGCGTGATGCAGCATTTCGCAAACTGTCCGCCCATGTTCCCGGAGCTATTTACCAGTTTGTTCGAAAACCGGACGGAACATATCATCTGCCGTTTTCATCCGATACTATAAAAAAAATATTCGGCTACTCTCCGCAAGAATTAGCCAATGATTTTTCGTTGGTAACCAACGCCATATTACCAGAAGACATGGATGGTTTTATATCTACAATTGAATATTCTGCTCAACACATGACCGACTGGAAATATGAATACCGGATACAGCTTCCCGGCGAAGCTGTCCGATGGATGCTGGGCCAGTCTACTCCCGAAAAACTGCCTGACGGCAGTATAATCTGGCATGGCTTTAATGCGGATATAACCGAACAAAAAGAAACACAGGAAAATCTCAAAATCAGCCAGGAAAACTACAAAAGACTTTTTGATGAACACTCTGCTGTAAAATTGCTAATCGATCCTGAAACGGGTAATATTATGGATGCCAATTACGCGGCAGTCGCCTTTTACGGCTGGACTCGTGACGAAATCAAACAAATGAAGATATGGCAGATTAATACTTTATCTGAGCAAGAAGTAAAGCATGAGATGAATAACGCACTCAAAAAAAAGAAACTACATTTTGAATTTCGCCACCGCCTCGCTGACGGCTCCATCAGAAACGTTGAAGTTTACTCAAGTAAAATCAAAATAAACGGGAGAGACGTGCTTCATTCCATTATTCATGACAGCACCGACAGGAAGCAGATTGAAGAAGCTCTCGTAAAAAGTGAGCTAAAGTTCAAGCGCCTTTTTGAAAACAGTCCTGTTGGCGTTTTTATGTTGAAAGATAGAATTATAATCGATGTCAATCCTGCACTCTGTAACATCACAGGATACTCCCCTGAAGAAATTGTCGGAAATTCCGTGCGAATCATTTACGCCAATGATGAAGAATTTGAGCGTGCAGGCTCAAGTGTTTATGAACAGGTCTTCAAAAACGGCATCGGTTCCATAGAAGCACAGCTCATACGCAAGAATGGTGATATTTTTTATGGATTATTATTTCTGACCCAAATCGATCCCCGGGATAGTTCCTTCGGATACGAAGGTATTATGGTAGATATAGACGAGCGTAAGAGAGCAGATGAAAAACTGAAACTTGAGCAACAAAGATTTAAGTCTCTTACGGAATCATCTTCCGACATTATTTTTGTTTTGAATACTGAGGGAATTATCACTTACGTCAATCCCGCAATCGAAAAAGGTCTCGGTTATAAGCCTGAAGAAAGAATCGGCAAATACGGATTGGAATTTGTTCACCCGGACGATTTGCAATCTGTGAACAGTAAATTCAATATATTGGTAAATTCCACAAAATATTCCATCCTTCATACCGAAGACCGTATGCGCCATAAAGATGGAAGTTGGCGTATTTTCGAAGCAACAGGAAACAATCTGATAAAAGACAATGTTGTTGAAGCAATCATCATCAGACTACATGATATTACCGAACGTAAAGAGAAAGACCAAGAGCTTTTTGAAACAAAAGAGAGGTACCGCATATTATTTGAAGATTCGCCGGATCCTTACCTTATTCTGGGCAACGGTAAAATTCTGGACTGCAACCGGTCAGCGGAAAAAATGTTTCTTTGTTCACGTGAAAAACTAATCGGCACGTCGCCCGATCAGTTTTCACCCGAATTTCAGCCAAACGGCAGACCATCCAATGAAGCCGCAAAAGAAATAATCGAAAAGACACTACAAAAAGGCCTCTGTACTTTTGAGTGGACGCATACCAGGATGGACGGTTCTGATTTCCCCGTCGAAGTGTCCGCTTCCACAATGGTCATGGATGGAAGAATAGTGCTTCTCGGTGTATTCCGCGATATCACCGAACGCAAGCATGCAGAGAACGCATTGCGGGTTAGCGAAGAAAAATACAGAGGTATTTTTGATGAATCTATTGCAGCAATTTACATTTTCGATTCAAAGAAGAATTTTATCGATTCCAATCAGGCCGGCCTGGACCTCCTGGGCTATTCCAGAGAAGAATTGCTGCATATAAGCATTCCGGATGTAGATGCTGATCCGGTTGTTGTAAGGCCAGCTCATCAGGAACTTTTTGACGGCGGACGGCTCATTAACTTCGAGCACAAACTCCGGCGTAAAGACGGCAGCATCGTCAACGTGATTAATAACTCAAGGCCTCTCACAGATTCTCAGGGGAACACAATCGGAATGCTCAGTACATTGATCGATATCACCGAGCGCAAGCGGGCGGAAGCCGAAATAGCCGTACTTTCCAATGCTCTCAAACTGGCCCTCGATCCCATTCTTATCCTTGATCTGGAGGGAAAGATTATAAACGTAAACGAGGCCGCAAAGAAACTGTTTGAAACAGAAGATCTCGGGGTAAGCGCGCTGGATTATGTCGCGCCGGAAGATAAAGAAAAGGTCACTGTAACAATGCAAGCGTTACTGATGGGCAGCAGCGTTAACATCGCCGAGTTCACGGTTATTACCAAGAGTGGGCGCAGAGTGTTCATTGAAGCTACTGGAAATCTGATAGTAGACGAAAATGGCAAAGCAACCGGACTCGTGGTTGTGGAGAGAGACATCACCGAGCGCAAGCGTATGGAAGAATCGTTGCTGCAAGAGCAACAATTCTCAAAATCCGTATTGGATAACCTTCCCGAAATTTTTTATCTCTTCACCTACCCCGAAAACCGTTTGAAGCTCGGTAACAAGCAGGTCGAAATGCTTTTAGGCTTTAACACCGAAGAGACAATCGGCCGTCATGTTACGGAATGGATTGTACCGGAATATAGAGACGCCGTTTTGAAAGCCATAGATGAGGTGATGGAAAAGGGTAGAAATTCCATAGAAGCCCCTCTGCTAACGAAAGATGGTCATCAGATACCCTTCTTCCTTACCGGCGCAAAATTCGTAGTGGATGATCAGTCCTATTTCATGGGAATTGGAATGGAACTCACCGAGCGTAAAAAAGCAGAAGAAGCTCTGCTGGATAGCGAAACGAAATTAAAAGCTGTAATTCAAGGTTCTCCTGTCCCCCAGTTTGTAATCGATAAAAATCACAAAATTCTATACTGGAACAAAGCACTGGAAGAAATCTCCGGAATCAAATCGGCCGACGTATTAGGAACTAACAAACATTGGCACGCTTTTTATACTCACGAGCGTCCATGTCTTGCCGATCTGCTGGTTGATGAAAAAATAAATTTAATACCTGAATTATATAAAGGAAAATATAACGAGTCTAATTACGTTGATGGAGCTTACGAAGCAGAGGACTTCTTTCCGGTCATAGGTAAATGGCTTTTCTTTGGAGCAGCACTTATTAGAGATGCGCATGGCAACATCATCGGTGCGCTAGAAACGCTGGAAGACACAACCGAACGTAAGCAAGCTGAAAAAGACCTGGAAAAGTATCGTGAGCACTTGGAAGAACTTGTGCGCGAGCGTACTATACATCTTGAAGCATCCAATAAAGAATTGGAAGCTTTTTCCTATTCGGCCTCCCACGACTTGCGCGCGCCTCTAAGGTCAATTGAGGGTTTCAGCCAGGCACTTTTGGAAGACTATGAGGATAAACTCAACACTCACGGCAAAGATTATTTGACCAGAATTAAAATGGCCACAAGAAGAATGGCTGATCTGATAGAAGATATGTTGCAGCTTTCCCGCATTACAAGAATGGAAATGAATATCGAAAAGGTTAATCTTACAGCAGTTGCCAACTCAGTAATAAGCGATTTGCAAAAATCTCAACCTCAGAGAAATGTTAAAGTCAAGATTGCCGAAGGCATGGATGACCATGCAGACTCGAGATTATCCCGCATTATCATGGACAATCTGCTGCGCAATGCCTGGAAATTCACCGAAAAGCAGGCAAACGCCACGATAGAATTCGGATTATGGAAGAAAGAAGACGAAATAAAAGTATATTTTGTCCGGGATAACGGAGCGGGCTTCGACATGGCCTACGCAGACAAGCTTTTCGCTCCTTTTCAACGTCTGCATGCCGATGATGAATTTCCCGGTACCGGCATCGGACTGGCTACAGTGCGTCGCATTCTTAACCGCCACGGGGGTAGAATTTGGGCAGAAGGCGAAACAGGCAAAGGTGCCACTTTTTATTTCAGTTTTAGTGAGAAATAAATATTAGTAGGGGGGTCTGTATGCCAAACAATAGAATAATTTTATTGGTGGAAGACAATCCTGATGATGTTGAACTTACACTGCGTGCATTCAAAAAAAATAATATCGTAAACAAAATTATCGTAAAACGCGACGGAGTGGAAGCTCTTGATTATTTTTTTTGGAAAAAACGGTATTGCCAATAAACATCAGAATAATCTGCCTATCGTGATTTTACTTGACTTGAAAATCCCGAAAATTAATGGTATTGAAGTTTTGAAAAAGCTTAAAGGTGATGATAGAACAAAACTAATTCCAATTGTTATTCTGACATCATCAAAGGAACCAGCTGATCTTCTCAGCTGCTATAAGCTGGGCTGCAACAGCTATATACGAAAGCCTGTGGATTTTAGTGAATTCATGGGAATGGTAAAGCAACTGGGACTTTACTGGCTTCTTATAAACGAAAGCCCGAATTTGTCATAACTTGAAGGAGACAAGCAATGAATATTCCTCTCCAGGTTCTAATCGTCGATGATTCTGATGATGATGCCAAGTTGATGATACGTAAGTTGAAAAACGGCGGCTATGATCCTAAATGGGAAAGAGTTGAAACTGCCGAAACCATGAAAGCAGCTCTTGACCGGCAACACTGGGATGTTATTCTCTGTGATTATAAAATGCCGCGTTTCAGTGCTCCTGCCGCCCTCCAAATAGTACAAGAAAAGAACAGCGACATTCCTTTCATTATAGTATCCGGTGCTATCGGCGAAGACACTGCAGTAGCGGCGATGAAATCAGGCGCGCATGATTTTTTGATGAAAGACAAACTCGCCAAACTCGTAGTCACAATAGAGAGAGAACTCCGCGAAGCAAGGATGAGACAGGAAAAGAAAACAGCAGATGAAATGCTGAAGAAGAGTGAAGAGAATTTCCGCCATTCTCTCGATAATTCACCTTTGGGTATTCGGATTGTCTCCGCAAATGGTAAGACGCTATACGCCAACGAGGAAGTATTAAAGATATACGGTTATGATAACGCCAAAGAATTTTCTACTGTCCCCCACAAAAAAAGATACACGCCGGAATGCTATGCCGAACACGAAAAAAGAGAAGAAAGAAGGCGACGCGGCGAAATCATTCCCTATTATGAACTGTGCATTATTCGCAAGGATGGCGAAGTTCGCTATCTTGAAGTATTCCGCAAACAAGTACTGTGGAACGGCGAGATACTTTTTCAGGCTCTCTACTCCGATATCACAGAACGCAAGTTAGCCGAAAAGAACCTGCAGGAAAGTGAGGAACGCTATCGCGTTGTTGTAGAAAATGCTCACGAACCAATAATCATCACCCAGGGCACCAAAGTGGTTTTTGCCAATAGCGCTGCAGCGGAACAAATAGGCTACTCTAAAGAAGTTCTGACATCGGGCGATTTTACTAATTTCATCCATCCCGATGATCGCAATATGGTTGTCGATTACAGCACAAAAAGATTGAAGGGAGAGAATGTCCCTTCAATTTATTCTTTCAGAATCATTACTCAAGATGGAAAAGTAAAGTGGGCCGAACTTAATGCTACAGTTATTGAATGGAACAAACAATCGGCTACCCTGAACTTTTTAAATGACATTACTGAACGAAAATTACTGGAAGAAGAACGCATCGCCAGCTATAACAGGATAAAAAAGACTTTGCAGGCCACAGTACAGTCAATCGCGCTGCTTGTAGAGACAAAAGACCCCTATACATCAGGACATCAACAACGGGTAGCTCAACTTGCTCTGGCAATTTCTCAGGAAATGGGTTTATCATCAGATCAGCAGGATTTTGTTTATACCGCATCCATCATTCACGACCTCGGCAAGGTATCTGTGCCATCTGAGCTTCTCAGCAAGCCGACAAAGCTTACCGATGTAGAATTCAACTTAATCAAAACCCACTCTCCTTCCGGATATAATATTCTGAAAGATATCGATTTCCCCTGGCCCGTGGCCGATGCTGTTCTTCAGCATCATGAAAGAATGAACGGATCAGGTTATCCAAATCAAATTCAGGGAGACTCCATTCTACTGGAGGCAAGAATTTTGGCTGTAGCTGATGTTGTGGAGGCCATTTCTTCTCACCGTCCATATCGTCCTTCACTGGGAATAGACTTTGCTCTTGATGAAATTTCAAAAAATAAGGGCATTCTTTATGATTCCAATGTTGTCGATGCTTGCCTCAAACTATTCAGGGAAAAAAGCTTTACCTTCAGTTAATAAATATTCCCTATTCCCTTCTTCTTTGGAAATTGCAATTGTAGGGTGGAGGTTGTGTGACCTCGCATGACCTTCAGTTTATCAGGATATTCATTTTGATTACCGCCTCCGAGACTGTTTCGCAATAATAAATATAACCATTTAATGTCCTCC
>AWGX01000124.1 GCA_000495415.1 Smithella sp. ME-1
CCTCTGCCGATGATCCTGATGTATCCATCGCGCGGGCGAGAGTGAAATCAGGAGTTACCACTCGTCGACACCGATTGAAAGGGATTACGGAACGGTATTATATTGTCAGCGGCAAAGGGCGTGTGGAGATCGGCGATCTGCCTCCGCAGGAAGTCAATCACGGCGATGTTGTGCTAATACCGCCTATGTGTCCTCAACGTATTACCAATATTGGAAAAGACGATTTAATCTTTCTAGCCATCTGCTCGCCTCGTTTTACACAAGATGTTTATGAGGATATCGAAGATTGAAAATAAAGATCAGAATTAGCGTTAAGCAAAGACTGTGATAAATATTCATAGCCGATTTATACAGTATGTATCAACATTGTCATTTCGACCGTAGGGAGAA
>AWGX01000125.1 GCA_000495415.1 Smithella sp. ME-1
GCCAACGACAACGAATTGTTTATTATCTGACTGAGCCACATAAGCCAAATACTTACTGTCCGGACTGAAAATAAGAGACTTATTCCCTATATCATCAAACTTTTTTTCCTCTTTTCCATTTAAGACCACGAAACGTTTATTGCCCGATTGAGCACCATAAGCCACATTTTTGCTGTCCTGACTGAAAACAATAGATCCATTACCAATGGCATCAAACTGCTTGCCCTCTTTTCCGTCAATAACAACCGAATACTTTTTTTCTTTTTGAGCTACATAGGCAACGCGCCTGCTGTCAGGGCTGAATACAATAGTTGTCCCAACACCATCATGATACTCCTCCTCTTTTCCATCAATAACAGCAAAACGTTTATTCCCTGATTGGGCTGCATATATTATTCGTTTACTGTCCGGACTAAAAACTAAAGTATTTCCGATGGCATCATAATGTTTCCCCTCTTGTCCATCGATTACCAGAAAACGCTTGTTCCCGTTTTGAGCTACAAAAGCTATTCGTTTACTGTCCGGACTGAAAATTATAGTATTCCCGACAGCGTCGTAATACTTCCCCTCCTTTCCGTCAACTACCAGAAAACGTTTGTTTCCTAATTGTGCCCAATATGCCGCATGCTTACTATCCGGACTAAAAACTATAATGGAACTTATAGACTCATATTTCTTTCCTTCTACACCGTCTACAACAACAAAATAATTATTATCTGACTTAACACCATACGCTATGCGTTTACTGTCCGGACTGAAAAAAAGAGCTGTTCCGATTCCATCGTATTTTTTACCTTCAATTCCATCAATAACTACAAACCCTTTATCACCCATCCTGGCGTTGTAAAACAAACGCTGACCATCCGGACTAAAAGTTATTGATCCAATAGATTCATATTTTCGCCCTTCTATACCATCTGCAACAACAAAAAACTTATTATCCTTTTGTGCTCCATAAGCAAAATGTTTACTGTCCGGGCTGAAAAGAAGAGCACCAACTATGGCATCATAGTCTTTTCCTTTTTCCCCATCTACTACTATAAATCTCTTCTTTTCATTCTCAGCCATATACGCAAAACGCTTATTGTCCGGACTGGCCAATAAAAACAATGGAGAGAACTTAATATCAACTATAAGCTTCTCAGAGCTCTTCCTGTCAGCATTTCTTTCTTCGGCGAAAGAGACCCCTGCGATAAAAACAAAGGAAACCGCTATAAATGTGCATATAAGTTTCTTAAACATCAGAACAACATCCTCCTGAAATTTATAGGGAACAAGTATTTATCTAAAAGTTAAATATAACGTAGTGAGGCTACACATTCAAGTCAATAATGACTAATTTCTGACAAACAAATAATGGCTGGAATGAATATTACTTTTTTTACTGTTCATTAGCTTTCAACAGTAAGTTATAATTTTACCTCATATAACTCTTATAACTGTTTTTCTATTTTTTCTAATCAAAAAAATATTTTGACAATAATTATCTTTTGCACTAAAGTAGAACTCAATTCTTTTATTGAAGACTATGAAAATGATGTGGAACAAGGATAAAAATCAGGGTTTTGCAATCAGTATTCTACCTCTGCTCCTGAGGCTCGCCCTGTTGCGCCTTTTACTTAAGGCCATTTGCCCATCGTTTTTAGGTCGTCATTAGAACTACAACAACTGATTACCTAAAAGGCCGTGGGCGATAAACTCACGGCCTTTTTTATTATTAGATTTTAACAAACCTTTAACAAGGAGCCATTTATATGAAGAAAGATAAAAACCGCGTTTATATTTTCGATACAACCTTGAGGGACGGTGAACAATCTCCCGGCAACAGTATGAACACTGAAGAAAAATTAATTCTCGCCCGGCAGTTGGAAAGGTTGGGGGTTGATATAATCGAAGCGGGATTCCCCATTGCTTCCGAGGGAGATTTCGACGCGGTAAAGCAGATAGCCAAAGAAATAAAAAAACCCCAGGTAGCAGGACTTGCACGCGCCAACAAGACCGATATTGATCGTGCCTGGCAGGCAATAAAAGGCGCAGCTCATCCACGTATTCATACTTTTATTTCATCTTCTGACATTCATTTGAAATATCAGTTAAAGAAGAGTCGTGAGCAGGTGCTCAAAGAAGCTGTAGCCGCCGTTAAACTTGCGCGTTCTTATACGGAAAACGTAGAATTCTCACCAATGGACGCCACACGCTCGGATAAAGATTATCTTGTGGAAATGGTCTCCGCTGTTATTGACGCTGGAGCAACAACGGTTAATATTCCGGATACAGTGGGCTATACCATTCCCGAAGAGTTCGGCAATTTGATTGCTTATCTTTTCGCTAAGGTTAAAAACATGGGCGATACGATCATCGCCACCCATTGTCATAATGATTTAGGTTTGGCTGTATCCAATGCCCTGGCCGGAATAAGAAATGGAGCGCGCCAGGTAGAATGTACAATTAACGGTATAGGTGAACGGGCGGGTAATACCGCAATGGAAGAAGTTGTAATGGCGCTGCAAACTCGTAAAGATCTTTACGGACTTTACACAAAAATCAACACGGATCAGATTTATAAAACATCGCGTCTATTGACACAGATCACAGGCATACCTGTACAACCGAACAAGGCAATTGTAGGCGCCAATGCTTTTGCTCATGAATCAGGAATCCATCAGGACGGATTGATTAAAGAAAAAATAACTTATGAGATTATGACACCGCAGTCTGTCGGTATCAGCGACACGCATATTGTTTTGGGTAAGCATTCGGGACGTAATGCCATTTCACATCACTTAAAGAAAATGGGGTATGTCCTGGACGATGAACAGCTCAACAAAGTCACTGCGCGGGTCAAGGAACTTGCGGATGTAAAAAAAGACATCTATGATGAAGACCTGGAGGTAATTCTTTCCGAAGAGATTTACCGGGGTGAAGATAAATATCATCTGGTTTATTTAAACGTTGTCAGTGGCAATGTGGCCATCCCCACGGCAACGATGGAGATGCAGGTCGGAAAGGATGTCGTACGGGAAGCGGGATTCGGCAATGGCCCGGTGGACGCGACTTTCGCGGCCATTCGCAATATTACAAAGACCAATTATCCGCTTATGAAATACGTCGTCAACGCAATAACCGGCGGATCGGACGCACAGGGTGAAGTTACCGTTCAACTGAAATATAACAGTCATTCTGTTGTAGGGCGAGGCGCCCATCCCGACGTTATTGTAGCTTCCGCCAAGGCCTACATCAACGCTCTGAATCGTCTGGAATTTTTAAAGAGCAATAGTAAAAAGGTTAAAATTGTTGAATGAACTCTTGAAATAAGCTAGAGACCCGTTTGATACATAAATAAATCATCATATACTTAGAAGTTGATTAAGTTGGTATAACTTTTCGCAAGGAGAATAAATCGTGGGCAATACTATTACTGAAAAAATTTTAATGGCTCATACGAATTTGAAAAATATTTCTACCGGTCAGTTGATTAATGCCAAGGTGGACATAGCGTTGGGAAATGATGTTACCGCACCCATAGCAATCAAAGAATTTTACAAAGCGGGCGGCAAAAAAGTATTTAACAAAAACAAAATAGCCTTGGTACTTGATCATTTCACACCGAATAAAGACATTAATTCCGCCCAGCAATGCAAGACCGTACGGGAATTTGCACAGAAACATAAGATAACTCATTTCTTTGAAGGCGGATCTGTGGGAATTGAACACGCGTTGCTTCCGGAACAGGGTATCGTTGGACCGGGAGATCTGGTTATCGGCGCGGACAGCCACACATGCACTTACGGCGCGTTGGGTGCTTTCGCTACCGGAGTAGGCAGCACCGATCTGGCAGCGGCCATGTTCACCGGCGAGCTTTGGTTTAAAGTTCCTTCATCAATCAAATTCGTCATCTACGGAAAACTGCAAAAATGGGTTTCCGGCAAAGATTTGATTTTGAATATAATCGGCCGAATTGGCGTTGACGGATCTCTGTATCAGGCAATGGAATTTACGGGTGAAACCATCAGCAGACTGCCGATGGCCGACAGATTTGCAATGGCCAATATGGCTATTGAAGCAGGGGCGAAAAATGGAATTTTTGCTCCTGATAAAATTACATCGGAATACATAAAGAAGAGAACCAAGCGGGATTATAAATTTTATTATTCCGATAATGATGCTGTTTATTCCGATACGATTGAAATAAACGCAACAAAAATCGAACCGCAGGTAGCGTTTCCCCATCTTCCCTCCAATGTAAAAGGAGTAAGTAAAGCGGGAAGAGTGAAAATTGACCAGTCACTCATCGGCTCCTGCACCAACGGCCGGATTGAAGATTTAAGAATCGCTGCAAAAATTTTTAAATCCCGAAAAACATCATCAAATGTAAGATTAATTATAGTTCCGGCAACTCCGGAAATTTACAGACAGGCACTCAAGGAAGGTTTGATTGATACTTTCATGAAAGCCAATGCCATAATAAGTCCGCCTTCCTGCGGCGCTTGTCTGGGCGGACATCTGGGAATTTTGGCGGAAGGCGAAAGAGCTGTCGCTACTACAAACCGCAATTTTGTCGGCCGGATGGGACATGTCAAGAGTGAGGTTTATCTCGCCAGTCCCGCAGTAGCAGCGGCTTCAGCTGTGTTAGGGAGAATTGCCTCCCCTGAAGAACTTTAAAAAAGGTACAAATCCCGCGAAGTTTCGCACAAGGGATAGTTCCCAATACCGATTTGTCGGGATTGGAGTTTCACTAAAAGGATTTTTTACTATGATATTCAAAGGGAGAGTTTGGAAATTCGGAGATAATATAGATACTGACGCGATTATTCCGGCGAGATACTTAACGACATCTGATCCTAAAGAGCTTGCTGCCCATTGCATGGAGGATGCCGATCCCGATTTCGTGACAAAGATGAAACCCGGTGACATCATTCTGGGGGGAGAAAATTTCGGCTGCGGCTCTTCGCGTGAACACGCCCCCATATCGATAAAAGCAGCCGGCATTTCATGCGTCATTGCGAAAAGCTTCGCCCGTATTTTTTATCGCAATTCTTTTAATATGGGTCTGCCGATCTTTGAATCCAGAGAACTGGTAGACGCAATTAACGAAGGTGAAGAACTATCGCTTGACAGTGTCAATGGAACGATAAATATAACCGGCACTGACAATATTTTCAAGATCAATGCTATTCCGCCTTTCATGGAAGAGCTTATCGCCGATGGCGGTCTGATGAAACATATCGCCAAAAAAAGAGAGCAAAATGAAAAATAATAATTTTAAAATTGCTGTCTTTGGCGGTGACGGCATAGGGCCTGAAATAATGAAAGAGGCCTTAAAAATATTAAAGATCATATCCGACAAGAAAAAATTTAATTTTCAACTTAACGAAGGTCTGGTCGGCGGCATCGCCTACGATAATTTCGGAACTCCGCTGCCCGATTCAAGCCTGAAACTTGCTTTGCAAAGCGACGCGGTTTTATTGGGCGCTGTAGGCGGACCACAATGGGAATCTCTGGATTACAGTATCAGACCGGAAAGAGCGTTGCTCGGTTTACGGGGCAGTCTCGGTATTTACGCCAATCTTCGACCTATTATCGCTTTCGATGAGCTTCTGGATGCTTCACCTCTTAAAAAGAATATCATTCAGGGAATTGATATTATGATTGTCCGTGAATTGACCGGTGATGTTTATTTCGGCAAACCGCGCGGCGTAAAAAAAGGCAGAAACGGAAAACGCAAGGGTGTTAACACAATGGTTTACACGGAGGATGAAATCCGCCGGATTGCCATTCGCGCCTTTGAAATCGCGCGGACACGAAAGAAAAATCTTCTTTCGGTAGACAAAGCGAATATACTTGAATGCATGGAGTTCTGGCGCGAAGTTGTAACAGAAGTCGGCCGAAATTATCCTGATGTTAACCTGAAGCACATGTATGTCGATAATTGCGCACTCCAGCTTATACGAAATCCGGCTCAGTTTGATGTAATCGTTACTACTAATTTGTTCGGGGATATATTAAGCGATGAAGCCGCCATGCTGACCGGTTCCATCGGCATGCTTCCTTCCGCGAGTCTGGGCAAAAAGACAGCTTTATATGAACCCATTCACGGTTCCGCCCCCGATATTGCCGGGAAAAACATCGCCAACCCGCTGGCCACTATTTTATCAGTGGCGTTGATGCTTCGTTATTCATTAGCCATGCCTCAAGAAGCCAATTTGATTGAAAGCGCAGTTACCGAAACGTTAAAAGAAGGATTTCGCACACAGGATATTCATCAGACAGCTAAAAAGCTTGTGGGGACTGAAGAAATGGGCGATAATGTTGCAAGAAATCTACGCATACTTTTGAATTAACGAAGGCCTTTGGAGACTGGCAGAATACCATTCTCATAAGGATGTAAAATGGATTCCGTTATTTTTCTGGACAAGATATCAATTGATCCTCCCCGTGAAAAAATATACCAGCGTCTCGGTTATAAAAAAAAGACAACCGCAATATCAACAAAGCAGCTAAAGGAAACTGAACTTTTTATAAATGAAGCTGCTGCTTTTATTTCTCTTAAGGGGATGTTTTTACGTCTTAAAATTAATCATAACGATGATGAAAAAATAATTTTGTCCGGAGACTTAATTTTCCAAAGCAAGAAATTGTCCGTTTTTTTGCGTAACTGTAAAGAAGCTGTGCTTATGGGAGTAACAGCGGGTGATGCGATCATGGATGCGATAAAGAAACAGACCCTTCAGAATGATTTAGCTGCCGCCGTTGTTTATGATGCCACAGCCAGTGAAATGACGGACGCCGCGCTCGACTGGATGATGAATTACATCAACAGGATTCTACGCCGTGAAGCGAAATATCTTTTGCCGCGGCGTTTTTCCGCCGGATACGCAGACTTCGATCTGGAAAATCAAAAAATAATATACGAGCAGTTGCAAATGAAAAAAATCGGCGTAACAATTACTCCCAGCTTCATTCTTATCCCGGAAAAATCAGTCACCGCCATCAGTGGTATTTGCGGATAACAATACAAAAACTTCCGGCCTCTCCTTAAACCACATGTTGTCCGTATTTCTCTTACATCAAAGATTAAAACCCTTATAGTTTAAGCAATCATAAGCAATGCCTTACCAAAGAAGAGCTTCATAAGCGTTGATATTGGTATAATATTTCCATCCAGAATTTTACATTCTTTCGAATATCATCTGGCCAATCGGAGTGAATTATTTTTTCTTGACAATACGAATAATCTATTTTAATAGAACGAACATTCGTTTTAAATAAAAAAAGTGGAGCTTCGATCGCGTCAACAAGATGTTGCACAACAAAAATAATTATCCGGAGATGGTAAACTATGCCGAAAATAGTTGATCATGACAAATGCAAAGAAGAATTGCTGACAAGGTGCTTTGAACTTTTTAGCCGCAAGGGCTATGACAATGTCACGATAAAAGAAATCATCAAAGAACTAAATATTTCCACAGGTATGCTCTATCATTATTTCCCATCAAAAAAAATTCTGTTTGAATCTCTGTTCAAATATAAGCGCGTAAATGACATAGAAGAATTGTCACAAGAAATTGGTAACGCGGACAAAAATAAAATTATCGAAATGTACATGAATCGCTGGATTGAGAATAAAAAAACTTATCAGGACCTTGAGATGCTTGCTATAGATTTCTTCAGGAGCAACAAATGTGAACCCAACCAGGACGTTTTCATCCAGTTTTCCAACTTCTATAGC
>AWGX01000126.1 GCA_000495415.1 Smithella sp. ME-1
CCCCATCGTGCAGTAAAGTCAATTCCTCGAACCATATCTTTCATCAGTTTGGCAAGTGTTACCAAGACATAATCACCACTGTCATGTCCATATTTATCGTTTACATCCTTGAAATTGTCGATATCACTGATAACAACCGTAAACGGTTTGCTCATTCTTAACTGACGTTCCCTTTCAACTTCCATCCTTGCCCACATTTCCCTTCGATTATAAAGCCCTGTCAATGGATCCTGCTTGGAAGCCTTGGCAAATTCCTCTTTTTCATACTGTATATAATTGATTAGCATTTGTTGCGCAGACTCGTAATAGTAAATAATAAAGGTAAGAATAATATAAACAATGCTAAAGCGTATAACGATAAAAGAGGTGTACGGTTTGGAAAGCATAATTTGTTCCGGCGCTGTCATCAATAATAAGTTTAGAAAAAAATAAATTATTGTAACTGCCATTCCTTTCTTTCTTCCCATAACGGAAAAGCATGCAATAGGCAGCATAAATGCCCATAAAAATATGGATAATTCTGTTCTGCCG
>AWGX01000127.1 GCA_000495415.1 Smithella sp. ME-1
TATCCTTTGAAATCGAAATGGTATAATTACTGGTTGGCTGGTTTTGATTATGGAAACAATTTTTGCGCCCTGGCGTATGGATTATATTAAAGGAGAAAAACCCGATGGATGTGTTTTTTGCAAGTGCTCTATCAGGTGTGAGGAATTTATTTTATTTGAAGGTAAAACTGCCTACGTAATGATGAACAGATATCCGTATGTCAACGGACATTTAATGATAATACCGCAAAGACACACGGGAAAAATTGAAGATTTGAATCAGGACGAAAGAAAAGAAATGTTCGATCTTTTAGAAACAGCAGTAAAAGCGCTAAAAGAAGCTATGAAACCGGATGGATTCAATATAGGAATTAATATTGGTAAAGCAGCTGGAGCCGGAATTGAGGACCATTTTCATATTCATGTTATTCCGCGCTGGGAAGGCGATACCAACTTCATGAGCGTGGTGACGAATGTGAGGGTGATACCGGAAGACATATCTAAAACAGCAGCAAGTCTTGCCCCCCTTTTTAAAAAATATCATCGGGAGGAATAATGTAATGAGAATAATTTATTTAATTCTTGTTATAATTTTTTCTTTATTTATATTCACTTTTTCGCAGCAAAATTTAGCCACAATACAATTGCGTTATAACATTTTGGATTACAGTGTTTTGGGTAAATTAAAGCCTATACCAGTTTATTTACTTATCTTTATTTCAATTCTTATTGGAGTAATCATTACAGGTTTCTGGGGCATAATAGAGAGATTTCGTTTAAATCGCACCATCAGACGTTTAAATAAAGTGGTTCGCGATTTACGCAGAGAACTGCATGCCAGCGAAGCTCCGCCAATTATTGATGAACAAGAAAAGCCAAAATAATCTGAAATCTTGTTCTGATGAGGATTTCAAATTTATTACCGACGCCAGCTTAGCAAGATTGGCTAAATGGATGCGTCTTTTAGGCTACGACACTGTCGTTTTCACAAAAGAAGCAGGTCGGGAAATGTTACGAAAGGCTGACGCTGAGGGCAGAATAGTTCTCACCAGAAGAAGGGATATGATTGAACGTCAGTTTTCCGGCATTCTTTTTCTGGTCACAGATGTTGTTATCAGTGACCAAATCAAAGCTGTCATTGAAAAGTTTTCTCTAAAGATTAACAGACAGAAGATGTTCTGGATTTGTATAGAGTGCAATCAGAGACTGCAGGCTGTCGAAAAAAATGAGGTTCGTGACCTGGTGCCACCTTACGTTCTTGAAAATTGTGATAAGTATAATCAATGTCCGTGTTGCGGCAAGATTTACTGGATGGGAACGCATCCGCGAAATGCCTTAAAGTTTATGGAGCAGCACATTCCGAGTCATCTCCCTTGATTTTTTCAATGGCGTGTTTCAGTGCCTGTAAAACGACGGCAAGATTTTCTTTAGCGCCTCTGGGGCTTCCGGGGAGATTAATTATCAGACTTTTTCCACGAATTCCCGCTACCGCGCGGGAAATCATAGCATGGGGAGTAATCAGCATACTCTGATGACGCATGGCTTCGGCCATACCGGGAACTTCTTTGTCGATAACTTTCATAGTGGCGTCGGGAGTCAGATCTCTGGGGCTGACTCCGGTACCACCGGTGGTTAAAATCAAATCCAGCTTTTCCACGTCTGCGAAATTAATAATTGCTTTCTGAATCTGATCTGTTTCATCAGGAATGATGAGAGTTTTTTTTATTTCAATTGTGATGCCCGCAAGCATCTCTGCTATTGCGGGGCCGCTTAAATCTTCGCGCTTACCCTGCGAGCCTTTATCGCTTACAGTTATGATCCCGGCGCTGATCATTATTTTGGAACTCCATATTGCGAAGCGAATGGTATGAACATAAATTTAATGAATTCATACCAGTGATTATTATTCTTCTTCTTTATCTTTCTTATACTCGGCGATAATTTTCTCAGCGATATAAGCGGGGACTTCTTCGTAATGTGAATGAGTATAAGTGAAATTTCCTCTGCCGCTGGTCATGGAACGAAGATCAGGCGCGTATTTCAATATTTCCGCCAGCGGTACCTGACCTTTAATTACTTGATTGGAGCCGTTGGAATCCATTCCCTGGACACGTCCGCGTCTGCTGTTTAAATCTCCGATAACGTCGCCCATATATTCGTCAGGTACTTCTATTTCAATATTTACAATTGGTTCCAGAAGTATCGGCTGACAATCCATAACGCCTTTTTGAAAGGCCATGGAGCCGGCGATTTTAAAAGCCATTTCCGACGAATCAACAGTATGGTAAGAGCCGAAAGTCAGATTTATTTTAAAATCAACCACAGGATAGCCGGCAATAACGCCTTTTGCTGCTGCTTCCACAATACCTTTTTCAACAGCCGGGCGGTATTGACCGGGAATGACGCCGCCGACTATTTTATCATGAAACTCAAAACCGCCGCCGCGGGGCAGGGGCTCAATATCAATCCAGCAATCACCGAACTGGCCGCGTCCGCCGGATTGTTTCTTGTATTTGCCCTGTACATTGGTTTTTCCCTTAATGGTTTCTTTATAGGGAATCTTGGGCGTATTCAAGTTTACTTCGACACCGAATTTTCTTTTCATCTTTTCGATGTTGACTTCAATATGCACCTGACCCATTCCGGAAAGAATCATTTCCTTGGTTTCAACATTGCGGGTGAATACTATTGTCGGATCTTCTTCTGTCAGGCGGTGAATCGATGAAGCAATCTTGTCTTCGTCGCCTCTTGATTTCGGTTCCATGGCATAAGACATGATGGGTGGAGGCACGGCTACTTTTTCAAAGATGATAGGAGATTTTTCATTGCATAAAGTATCTCCTGTTGTTGTTTCCTTGAGTTTGGCCACGCCGGCAATGTCTCCTGGAATAAGCACGTCCGCCTGTTTCTGATTTTTACCTTCCAGAAAGAAAACATGGCCGAATTTTTCCGTAATTTTTCTTGAAGAGTTGTAAACAGGAGTATCTGAATTAAGTGTGCCGGAATATACTCGGAATAAAGTCAGTCTTCCTGCGTAGGGGTCGGCGATTGTTTTAAAAACTATTGCCGAGAAAGGCGCGTCTTCCGAAGGCTGCCTTTCTTCAATATCGTCAGATTTCGGTTTTTTGCCTTTGATCGGACCGCGATCAAGAGGAGATGCGAAAGATTCAACTATCAGGTCAAGCAGAAATGAAATTCCAATACCTTTTATTGAAGAGCCGCAGACTACCGGAATAAAACTTCCCGAAGTAACACCTTTTCTTAATCCCGCTTTCAGTTCTTCGTCGGAAAGTTCCCCTGTTTCCAGGTATTTATTCATCAGTTCATCATCTGCTTCGGCAATATCTTCCACCATGGAGTCACGCATGAGTTTTACATCGTCCTTAATATCCGCAGGAATATCCATGGCTTTTCCAGCACCTTTGTTATCGCTGAATACATAAGCTTTCATACCGATTAAATCGACAATTCCGTTGAATTTATCTTCCGCGCCTATGGGAAGACAAACAGGAGTGGCTTTTTTCTTAAATTTACTTTTAATGCTTTCGAGCGCTGTGGAAAAATTAGCGCGTTCCCGATCCAGTCTGTTAATGAAAATCATGCGGGGAAGCTTGAATTCCTCGGCTAACTCCCAGACTTTTTGTGTTTGAAATTCGACCCCGCCGACAGCGTCAACCACAATAACAGTGTTTTCGACAACGCTCATTGAACATTTTATATCATAGGCAAAGTTGGAGTCGCCCGGTGTGTCAATAAAATTAATCTTATGTTTTTCCCATTCGACAAAATTTGCCGCCAAACTGATTGATACTCTCCGCTTTTGCTCTTCAGGTTCAAAATCCATAACGGATGTTGCGTCATCAACCCTTCCTAATCGTTCGCTTTTTCCGGAGACGAATAACAAAGATTCACAGAGTGATGTTTTACCGGTTCCGCCGTGTCCGACTATTGCTAGATTTCTCAGGGATTTAGATTCGTACTTTGCCATGAAAACTCCTTTCAATATCTCTCTATCTGCTTTTCTTAAAAAAGCAAATTCATTTGAATGGGCGCTTGTTTAGCTTATCCGGCAACTAAAATCAAGACAAATTTGATACTTGTAAATTTATTAAGGATAAAACGGATATGTGCATAAGCCTAACGTTTTCCTTGCTTTATCTCATCATACAAGCGTCTGGCGAGTCTTATCGTGCAATGATTTTCCGGATATAACGGATTGACATTCGGATCGCTCGATATAAGTTTTTCGAGGATGGCCAATGCCTCAGCTTTTCTGCCTTTATAAGCGAGTAAGTCCGCCCAGGCATAAGGTATGTAATAATAGTGGGGGAAAAGCATGTAGGCTATTTCGAGAGCGTTCAAATCCATATCAACGGTCACATTGACAAGCTTCATTCCCTTTTCCGTAACCCATCCGCCGTTGGTGATCGTCGTTGCCAGACTGATTACCGGGCCGCAAAAGAAGTACATGCTGTTTTCCTTGGAAGAGAAATACAGGGGATCCAGGATATTCTTTAAATTACGCGCTTTGTTCAAAAAACTGGTAAACTGCACAGAGCGTTGTAAATTAAGCAAGTACCAATAATTGGCAGGGACGCTATAAGGCAGAAGTTTGCGGGCTTTGGTTCCATAGACAATTCCTTGTTTGTAATAGACCATGGCCTTGTCATGTTCATCCAGGCTGGTATGATATATTCCGACATAGTAATTGGCGCGCGAGACCCAGGTTTGCGCCAGTCCGTCGTCGGGATTTTGTTTGGCTATTTTTTCCAACATGGCCAACGCGGCAACGGCATTTTTAACGTCGAGACGATTTAACCAGAGAGCCTTGAATGCGTTCCATTCCGGATATTCCATATCCGGCAGAGCCTCGCCGGTATTCCTTATGGGGGCATAGGTTCGAATAAATGCACCGTATTTACCAAAGATATAATTGTGGTCACGGTTGTAGCATAGCGCTTCAATAAGCGTAGTAAGGGCATATAAATTTTTAGGATCCATTTTGCAGGCTTGATAGGCGAACTTTTCCGCTTTTTCAAAATGTTCTGTACGGTCCTGGCTTATGTAACGGGCATGAAGATAATGCGCTTTGGCAAGAAGAAGAAGGGGCTCGATCTTTGATGGATATGTTTCTTTCAAAGAGGACAGGGTAGCTATTAACTCACCCAGATTATCTCCTCCGTAATGATTTTCCCAGAGAGTCTTTACTTTTTGCCATCGCGGTGGATCATAATTCGGGATTGGCGGTTGAGGATCCCAGGAAAAACCATATACGCATGTGGACGATAACAAATTCCAGAAGCAAGCCAGAAAAAACATCAGAAAAAGTTGATTAACATGGTTTTGCGTCAGCCAAAGATTACTTTTTTTATTATGCATAATACTGATTAAATGCTTCCCGATAGTCTTGATGAAACTTTAACAAGTAAGAACTTAATTTGTCGTAGATAACTAAAAGCTTATGCTTATTATCGATAAGCATAAGAAAATTAGACGTCCTTTGTCAAGAAAATTGCTGATCCTGTTAGTATTAATATTTGCCCTGTTTTATGTCGTTATATAAGCGTTTGGCCAGCTGAATGAATCCATAATTCTCCGGTACCAGCTGATCAACATAAGGGTCGCGAATGATGAGTTTTTCCAGTATGGCCAATGCTTCCGCTTTTTTGCCTTTGTAGGCAAGAAGGTCTGCTCTGGCAAAAGGGATATAATAGTAATTGGGGAAGATTATTTCGGCTATTTCAAGGCCGTTCATATCCATCTCCAGAGTAATGTTAACAAGGTTCATTCCTTTTTCCACAACCCATCCGCCGTTTGTAATCATGGTTGCCAGGGTAAGCGCAGGACCTGCAAAATAGTAAATGCTGTTCTCCCGGGAGCAGAAATATAGAGGAACAAGAATATCCATTAAATAGAGGGCCTTGTTAAAGATGCTCGTAAACTGTACGGCACGCGATCGGTTAAGTTGATACCAGTAATTGGCTGGTACGCTATACGGCAATAATTTACGGGCAAGTTTGGCATAAGCGATACCTTTTTCATAGAAAGGCATTCCTTTGTCATGCTCATTGATGCATGTATAGTATTCACCAACATAATAATTGGCACGCGAAGCCCATATTTGTGCCATACCGTCTTTTGGATTTTCACTGGCTATTTTTTCAACCATGGCAATCGCAGCTTTGCCCTTTTCGATGTCGATACGCGCCAACCACAGGGTCTTAAAGTTGTCCCATCCGGGATATTTCATATCAGGCAGGGCTTCGGCACTTTCGATAGGAGCATAGGATTTGATCAGATTCCCGTAATTATTGAAGATATAATCACGATCACGACTGTAGCATAATGTTTCGAAAAGAATGGCAATGGCATACAAATTTTTAGGGTCCATTTTGCATGCTTTTAACGCATATTGTTCGGATTTCTCAAAATGTTCTTTCCGTTCGTTACTGACATATCGGGCATGAAAATAATGTGCGCGGGCAAGAAGCATGATTGGTTCGATCTTTGCGGGGTAGGCATCTTTCAAAGGAATTAAAGCATTGATCAGTTCGTCGATATTTTTTCCTTCAAAGTGATCATTCCAGAGGCTTCTTACTTTTTCCCATCGAGGATCATCATTAGGAATTGGCGGGTTGGGATCCCAGGAAAAGGCGTATAAGTATGTGGATGATAGTATGATTGAAAAACAAACCAGAAAAAATATAAAAATAAAATAGTTGTTTTTGTTAATTTTTAACCAGAGATGAACCTTCTTGTTATCCATAATTATCTCCTCCATAAAAAAACAAATATTTTTTTAATAAGAGAATCTGCAGGAATAACTATAATCGGTCTCGGATCAGTAGATTATGTGTAAATAATTCCAGCATAAGAAAAAGATGCTGTCAAGAAAATATGGCTATAGCGGGAGTGTATGAAAGAATTTTTCTGTTTCTCATGAGGTATTATGGAAAACATAGGTGTTGTTGATAATTATGACACGAGAATATTTATTAACTTGAAGATAAAGAACTTTTCCATTATAAATCATAAAAAATTTATATCAAAGGATATTGCTGGTTGAATTGATTTAATGATTGATTATGGAAAAGAACTTAATCGGGAACAATACCGTGTCGTAATAGAAGAAGCTGGTCCGCTTCTTGTGTTGGCTGGTGCCGGAAGCGGAAAAACGCGAACACTTACATACCGTGTTGCCCGTTTACTGGAAAGCGGTGTCAAACAGGAAAATATCCTGCTGGCCACCTTTACCAACAAGGCTGCGCGCTCCATGCTCAACAGGGTGGAGAATCTGATTAATTCCGACACAAGAAACATTATGGGCGGCACTTTTCATCATGTTGCCCATCTCGTTTTAAGAAAACATGCTCATTATCTTGGTTACAAAACTAACTTTTCTATTGTGGACAGTGAAGATTCACGTCAGATTATTTCTACATGCATGGGCGAACTAAAGATTGATCCGAAACTGAGCAAGTTTCCCAAGAGCAATATAATTTCAGAAATTATCAGTCTCACAGTCAATACTCAAAGCACACTGGATAATATTCTGGAATCCAGATATCCATTTTTTCTTCATCTTGCAAACGATATTAACCAGATAGCCTGCCTTTATGAACAAAAGAAGAAAGAAATGGCGGTGATGGATTTTGACGATCTGTTAAATAATTGCCGCACACTACTGAAGGAAAATCCCGACGTTTTGAAAACTCTTTCCGGCAGATTTGAACATATTCTGGTAGATGAATATCAGGATACTAATATTATTCAGGCCGATATTGTCGACCTTTTGGCCTCTGCGCACAGAAACCTCATGGTGGTTGGAGATGATTCGCAAAGCATCTATTCCTTCCGGGGCGCTAATTTCAACAACATAATTAATTTCCCCAATCGTTATCCTGATTGCAAAATATTCAAGCTGGAAACAAACTACCGAAGTACACCCGAGATATTATATTTGGCCAATCTGAGTATCAATAATAATGAAAAACAATTTCCCAAAGAATTGAAAGCCGTGCGCGATAAAGGAATGCGGCCGGTAATGGTTTCCGCCAGAAACGTTGTGAAACAGGCGGATTTTGTGGCGCAGAGAGTCACGGAATTGATTCGATCGGGTGTGCCGCTCAAGGAAATCGCCGTTCTTTACAGAGCGCATTATCATTCCATGGAGATGCAAATGGAATTTGTCCGGCGCGATATTCCGTTTGATATGCGTTCCGGTATCCGTTTCTTTGAACAGGCACACATTAAAGATGTGACTTCCTACATGAGAATTTTAGTCAATCCGCGCGATGAGTTGGCCTGGCGGCGTTTGCTGATAATGTATCCCAAAGTAGGGAAGGCGACATTCAATAAAATCTGGCAGTATTTAAAAAAGAAAGACAATCCTCTTGAAGCTGTTTTAACTGATGAATTCATAAAAGTTATGTCCAAATCTGCCAAAACGGGGCTGGAAGAGTGTCGTAAAACAATAACGCTGCTTCTGGAGCTTCCTGAAAAGGAGCGCATCCCGGAAAAGGTGATAGATGTTTTGTTAAACATAGGCGGCTACCGTGTTTATTTGCAGGACAATTATTCCGACGCGTCATCAAGGGAAGAAGATCTAATCCAGTTGGGAAATTTTTCCGCCCAGTTTTTGCAGATGGAAGATTTCTTAAATGAACTGGCCCTGCTCACCAATATGGCCAAAGAAGAAAACGTCGGTGAAGAAGATGATGAGGATAGAATTGCTTTAAGTACAATTCATCAGGCCAAGGGACTGGAATGGTCTTACGTTTTCTTAATCTGGTGTGCGGACGGTATGATTCCTCTCCAGAGAGCTTTAAAGGAGCAGGATGGTGAAGAAGAAGAAAGAAGACTTTTCTATGTAGCTGTTACAAGAGCCAAAGACCAGCTTTATTTGTGTTATCCAGCTCTTGATTATACTCGATCATCCGGTGTTTTAAACATGGCGCCCTCACGTTTTATCAAAGAAATCGCTCCACTTTCAGAATACGACGAAGATCGCCCATTTGAACAATGGGCGATTTATGATGATTATTAGTTGGAATGTGGTGGCATTGGAAACATATCATGTATCAGACGTTAAGAAATATGTTAATTTGACATAAGAATAATTTATTTGGAAATAAACAATGGAAAAATATGAAGCAATTTAGCATCTCGTTCGTTTTCCCTATGTTTAATGAGGCTGAGAATATCGGGAACACTATTGCCAGAGCAAGCGCACTGGCACGGGAACTGACTGACGATTATGAAATAATTGTTGTTGATGACGCATCCACCGATAAAAGCGTTGAAACCGTAAAATCGATAGCAAAGAAAGATTCACATATAAGGATTGTTTGTCTTAATGTGAACACTAAAATGGGCGGAGCAATTAAAGAAGGATTGAAAAACGCTGCAAAAGAAGTAATTATATACACCGATTCCGACTTTCCTGCTAAAGAAGAAGATATAAAAAATGCTCTTGGTATACTGCGAGATGTTGATATAGTAACATCCTACAGCCTTGTGATAAAAGACCGGAAACTCATCCGAATAATCATGTCAAAAACATATAATATCCTTGTTCAGTTTTTTTTCGGACTCAACATACCGGACGTTAATGGCGCCTTAAAGATATATAAAAAAGAAGTCCTGACCGTCATTAATCCGAAATCGAACAGCCCTTTTATCCATCCTGAAATATTCGCTGAAGCGGTAAAAAATGGATTTAAAATAAAAAAATACGGCATAATATTCGAACCCAGAACAAAAGGAAAATCAAGCGTTGCCAAAATAAACGTTATAGCAAGAACAATCAGCGATATGCTCATTTACAAGTTTTCAAGATGAAATATCTTATCGTAAGCGCAGACGATTTCGGCTTGACCAATGCCCTGAACGAGGGCATCGTGAAAGCATACATAAATGGCATCGTTACGTGTGTAAATATCATGCCGTCAGGTGAAGCGTTTGAAAACGCCTTTGCGCTGTTAAAAGAGAACGGCATAACGGAAACAGGGGCACATTTATCGCTTACTCAAACTCATTCCCTTGCAGGATATAAAAAGGTTTCAACGCTTATAACCCATTCGGGAAATTTTCATAATGACTACAAAACTTTTATTTTAAAATTCATTTCAAAAAAAATAGATCTATCTCAGGCATATTTCGAACTGAAAAGGCAGATGGAAATGCTTAATGCGACCGGATTGAAAATAACAAATTTAAGCAGTCATGAAAATATACACATGATACCGTCCTTTCTGAATCTATTCATCAGGCTGGCGAAAGAATTCAAAGTGAAGGCTATCCGCTTTCCGCATGGAGACAAATCTTTCCATTACGGTATAAATATGATTTACAAAAAACTTGTTCTGTCTTTTTTTGAGAGACGCATGAGAAAAATATTGAATGCATCAGAAGTAATGTCTCCCGATCATTTTCGCGGATTTTTCGATTCCGGGAAAATGAATGAAAATATTTTATTACAGATTATAAAATCTCTTGAAAAAGGAACAACGGAACTGATTTGCCATCCCGGCATCCTTGACCACGGGTTGACGAAGAATTGTCGTTTTTATAATAATTGCGAATCGGAACTTAACGCACTTACAAGCCCACGCGTAAAAAAGCTGGTTGAAGATAAAAACATACAACTAGTGAGTTACGGAGATTTCCTGCAGAAACGGGAAAAATAATTGACATGAAGAAACGACAGCACTATATTCCCCCCGAAAAGAATCATTCTGCCGTCAAAATTCAGGATAACGTAACCTTTATGGCCTTTTTAAATAAATATTTAACAAACAAAGTGACTTTTATTTTTATAGGGTGTGTTCTTATCCTGCTCACTAGGCTGCCGCAGTTTTTCGGAGAAATGCTATTTCCTGACGGAGACGAATGTATCGTCGGTCTGATGGCTAAACATATTCTGGATGGCAAAGGTTTCCCCCTTTTTGTTTATGGTGCCCCTTACGGGTTTGCTGTTTTCGAAACTGTGCCGGCCGCATTGTTTTATAAGATATTCGGCGTTTCAGCGGTCACTTTGAAAGCTGCAATATTATGCCTCTGGACAACTGGATGGATATTTTTTGTGTTGACTCTATGGCGTCTTGAAAATCGCCGGATTGCTTTAATTGGCGGCATTCTCTTGCTCTTTGCGCCGGGGTGGGGTGCAATGTCATTAAAAGCCTGGGGTACACATATAACAGCATTTACGGCTATGAACCTGAGTCTCTGGATGCTGGCAGACATATATCGTTCTAAGGATGATTGCAAAAAAAACAGCTGTGCTTTCTGGATTCTCTCTGGCCATTGTTATCTTGAGTAATCCAATATGGTTATTCGCGGTTCTTCCATTTGTTGCGCTTCTTTTATATGAGAGAAGAAAGATGTCTGATATTGTTTTCATGGCTCTCGGTACTTTTGGTCTGGCGATAATTATTTTGCTTGCTAAACTGGTAAGCGGTGGAATTGAACATCACTGGGTACCGCTTATTTTTACGGACTGGAATATTTTAGAAGCAATCAAGCTACTGCCGGAACGTGTTTGGGTGGCAATGTCGGGTGCCTATTTCCTGATAGATAAATTAGATGCCGGCAAGGGGACGTTTTTAGCGACAGGAATATGGACGATTACATCGCTGTTGTTTTTAGGTTGGAGTGCTGCCGGACTTTTTAGAAAAGACCCGGCGAGTTTTTTAATTCGGGGATTTATCGGCGTCGTCTTCACCATTTTAGCGGTTTCTATTTTTATCAATAATGAGGTTTTCGGATACAGATATTTTCTGCCGTTAATCAGTGCATTTATCGCTTTGATTGCCGTTGGTATTGATAGGTTGTGGAACCAGCGGCAGATTGCGAAGATTTCGGCACAGATACTGCTATGTCTTCTTATTTTTACCGGGGCGGTGTCTTTATCGGAATTTCGTCATCTTTCTTCATCAGTAATGCCGCCGGAAGCGAAAGTAGGGGAGGCAAAAGCCATTGAAACCTTAACCGGTTATTTGTCGATTCAGGGCATAAATTCCGTGTACAGCTTTGACCGTATGCTTCACTGGCAAATAATGTTTGCGAGCAAAGAGAATATTAAAGCGAGATGGTTTCATCCATCTGATCGCTATCCGGAATATCCCCGGGCGGTGGACAAGGCATTCGCATCTAATAATAAGGTGGCGTTGATTGGCTATTCGGATCAAATGGCATCGCTGGCAAAATATCTGGTAAAACGAGAGACGTTTCCCCGCGTTGAAGAAAGTGATGGCTGGTATGTGATTATTTACGATCCCGACCGTGCTTTGCTTGAAGAAATCGGCTTTGTCCTGAATAAATAATTTCTGTTTGCTTCCGGTTTCAGCCTGATTTTTCTTAGATATGGTGAATAACAGGCATATATGTATTAGATTAGATTTCGCAAAGCTGCGAAAGGGAAGGCAATGAAAAAAAGCACGGTCAAAAAATCAAATCCTGTTAATCAAAAAAAATCATTATCTCCCAAAGTAGAAACTCTGCGAAACCAGCCGATTCCTGTTGCCGATACTTTAAAGTCACCGCGAAAATGGCTACGGATACTTTTGCCGGCATTGCTGTTGGTATGGCTGGCCTATGCCTTAATTGACGGAGCTTTCGAAAATTCGGTTACAGTGGATGAGTTGGCTCACCTTCCTGCGGGGTTAGTTTACTGGCAAACCGGAGATTTCAGCGTCTATCATCACAACCCGCCGCTCTTAAAATTGATGGCTGCCGCACCGCTTTTCGCCGCAGGGATAAAAGCTCCGGAACATGGCTACAACGGGAACCGTTGGGAACTGGGTTATCTTTTCCAGCAATCCCTGGGAGAGAGCTACCACCGTACTTTTTTACAGGCACGGATGGTCATTGCTTCGTTGACGCTGCTCCTCGCATTGTTGCTTTTTTACGTTACTCACCATACGCTTGGGTGGGAAGCCGGTCTGGTTGCGCTTTCACTTTTCAGTTTCAACCCGTTGGTATTAGCTCATGGCGCGTTGGTAACAACAGACGCTGGTTTTGCTTTGGCTTTCTTTACTACCTGTGTCATCGGTGTATATTTTTTCCGGCGTCCGACATGGAAAATGAGCCTGATGTTGGGAGTAATGCTGGGCGTTGCGTTGCTCACCAAATTCACCGCGTTACTGCTTTTACCGATACTTATACTTACAGCGTTGATGTTACCGTGGTTGACATCCAAGCTTAATGAAACCGACAAGTATGGCTGGTTTCAATTATCTGCCGGTCAGCGTTGGCTGCGATTAATGATATCATTACTAATCGCGATTATTGTGCTTGACGCGGGATATCTTTTTAAGGGTGTTGGTCAGCCAATCTCTTCTTATTTACTGAGTCATCCGTTGCTTCATACAATTTCCTCGTCAGCGATTGGAAGTCTGCCGAGTCCTCTTCCTGCTGAATATGTAATGGGTTTTGACGATCAGTTCGTTGAGTCGAGATCGGGTAGACTTTTTGTTTATCTTTTCGGCCAAATAACAAGCAAAGGATGGTGGTATTATTACCCGCTCGCCCTTTTCTTGAAGCTGCCTATAATGTTTCATATATTGCTTTGTGCATTGCTGGTCGCTATAGTTATGCGCAAAATACCAATGAGTTTATTCATGATAGGAAGCCTTGCAGTTCCGTTATTTTCTTTGATCATGTTTATAATTTTTACAAACATAGATATCGGTGTAAGATATCTATTATTTCTCATGCCATTTGCCTGTATCGCAATTGCCCACTTGGCGAAGATGAAATTGAAGAAAAGAATGCAGGAAGTATTATTTTCAGTATGCCTTTTATTATATGCGGGTAGTGTGATAGTTTGCCATTCCAATTATATTGCTTATTTCAGTGAGTTTATCGGGGGGCCGGCAAAAGGACATCATTATTTGGCAGACTCTAATCTTGATTGGGGTCAGGATCTTCTAAGGTTAAAAAGTTTTATGCAGGAGAACGATATCCCGACTGTAGCCATGTCACATTTCGGTCCAGTTGATCCATCAGTATACGGGATTAAGTATACTTCAATCAACGATCCTGCGGGGCCGGAAATGGTTGTGATTAGTGTTAATCATCTACTTGGAATTGATCCTGGTGCAGAGATAGTGGGTGTCCAGCGATACCGCTACCGAATGCCGATAGCAACGGTGGGTTATTCTCTCTGGGTTTTCAATCGTATTAAAGAGTAATGAGTCAATTTTATATTTCCCAAGAAAAAATTATAAATACCACATTTAGAGTTCAGTATCTGTTATGGAGTAAGCTAATTCTTAGTAGGAGGATATAATGCTGGAACAGACGAAATGCGTTTTTTGTGATATTGTTGCCGGTAAAGCAAAGGCTTATAAGATTTATGAAAATGAATTATCCATGTGTATTCTGGATATTCATCCATATACAAAAGGACATTGTCTTGTCATTTCCAAGAGACACGTTCCCTGGTGGCATGAATTGACAGATGAGGAAAATGCCAGTCTATTCAAGGTTGCCAAAATTGTATCCAATAAAATGATGCAGACATTCAATCCTGATTTTATTTTCCTTTACGCGCGAGGTAGAAGAATCCCTCATACACATCTTTTTTTGATTCCTACATATAGTGGAGATGTCCTGGACAAATTTTTTAATGCTCTGGAGAATTTTCAGGAATCTCCTCAAATGCTGGCAAAGTTGAAAGAGCCTTTGAAAATGGAAGAAGCCGCCAGACTTCTTAAAATATGAAATCATGCAATTCTTATTTCGTATGTTTCATCAAGAAGAATTATAATTCTATTTGTGCGCCAAGTTCAACGACCCTGTTGGCAGGAATTCCAAAATAAGAGGTGGGATTTCCCGCATTTCTGGACATAAAGGCAAAAAATGCTTTACGCCATCGCATCATTTTTGATTTTCCGCCGGTAAGGAGAGTTTCCCTGCCCAGGTAAAACGTTGTAGTCATCGGATCGGTAACTAATCCATACTGAGCAGCAATTTTCATAATTTGCGGTACATTCGGTTTCTGCATAAAACCAAAGAAAGCCTCGACGCGGTAAAAGCCCTGACCCAAATCGATCAGTTTAATTCGTTCGCCGGCTGGAACTAATGGAGTATCCATGTTGATAATGGAAAGAAGCACAACTTTTTCATGCAGTACATGGTTGTGTTTCACATGGTGAAGCAATGTTGGTGGTGTGCCCACAGGTGACAAGGTCATAAAAACGGCGGTTCCCGGTACACGTAAAATATGACTTTTCGGCAGTTCGGCAAGAAAACTTTCCAACGGGAATCTGGAACCGATGATATTCCGGTAAAGTTCCGTCCTTCCTTTTTTCCACGTAGTCATAGTCACAGCTATAAATATTGCAATAAACAGGGGAAACCATCCTCCATCGGCAATCTTGAAGAAGAAATTGCCAATAAAAAAAGAAATATCAAATGCGAGAAATATTCCAACCAGGGGAATAACCTTCCAGAGAGACCATTTTCGAACGTAGATTAGTACCAGAAAAAACAGAATAGATGTAATAATCATATCTGCTGTAACAGCAACTCCATATGCGCCTGCCAATGCACCGGATTCTTTGAAACCAATAACTACGCCTATGCAGGAAAGCATCAATGCATAATTTACAAAAGGGATATATATCTGTCCCTGCATTTCGCTGGATGTGTGAATGATTCGAACACGCGGACAAAAACCAAGTTGAACGGCTTGTTGAGTAAGCGAAAAGACACCGGATATTAAAGCCTGAGAAGCTATTACCGTGGCGGCTGTGGAAAGTCCTATCATCGGGTATAGAATGATTTCCGGTACTATATTGTAGAAAGGATTGACATTCATTTCAGGATGAGCAAGCAGCAATGCTCCCTGACCGAAGTAGTTGCATAGCAGTAACGGGAAGACAAATAAAAACCATGAAAATCTGATGGCATTTCTGCCGAAATGTCCCAGGTCGGCATAAAGAGCTTCGCAACCGGTAATACACAGAACAACCGATCCGAGTACAACAATTCCGTGGATTCTATTATTTATGAAGAAGTCCAGTGCATATAAAGGATTGAGGGCACGCAAAACCGCTGGTTCGTTTATTATCTGTATAATACCGAAATAGCCAATAGAAAGAAACCAGAGAACCATAATAGGAGCGAACAGATTTCCAATACGAGCAGTACCCCGACGCTGCAGGGAAAAAAGAAGGATAAGTACAATGCATGTTAAAGGTAAAATAAATGGCGCAGCAGCCTTGGTTGCAACTTCCAGTCCTTCAATTGCAGAAAGAACAGATATGGCGGGAGTGATGACTCCGTCACCGTACAGAAGTCCGGCACCAAGAATCCCCGCAAGTAAAAGAATGTATTTGAGGAGACGGGAAAAGCTTTGACCGGGTGTATTCAAAAGACTGACCAATGCAAAGATACCGCCTTCGCCTTTATTGTCAGCCCGAAGAATAAAAGTTACGTATTTGATGCTGACAACAATGAACATTGACCAGAAAATAAGTGACAAAACGCCCATGACATTCATCACAGATGGGGAGATGGCGTGCTTTCCGTAAAAGCATGCTTTAATGGCGTAAAGAGGGCTTGTTCCTATATCACCAAAGACTACGCCAATAGAACCGAAGGCAAGTAAAAAGACTTTTTTATTCAGCCACTCGTGGCGGCGTTTTTCATGTGATTCAACGCCATCGTCGTTTTCAGTGCCTGGTGATGACATAAAAAACCTCCAAAGTTTTTAGGGGAGAATTATCATCACGGACCACTCCGGAAGGTTCTCCTCATCGAAGCCTGCGAAGTTAGCTGAAGGGCTCGGGTCGAAGAGGTTACCCTACGCCTAAGCGATACGCCCCAAAAAAATGGTTCCTCCGCTCCTGCAAGCCAGAATTAGGCTCATGTTTTACGCTAACTAAATCATCTTTTAACACTTGTCAATCAGCTTGTTTAATATGTTATACTAAACCCATGATAGTGTAAATCAATAAAAAAATTAGTTAATTTTTTTAATGCCTTGAAACATCAGTACAGTTTTGATATGCTCCGCGGCACAAATTTGTTCTTATAACAATTTCGTATTTTACAGTTTAATATAAAGGAATTATAACATGAAGCATTCCCAACGTATATTTTGCGGACAGCTTTCAGAAGAAAATATCGGTCAAACCGTGCAGCTTTGTGGATGGGTGGATGCTTACCGTGATCACGGTGATTTGCTTTTTGTTCACCTTCGCGATCGCAGTGGTATAGTCCAAATTGTATTCAGCCCGGATTTAACACCAGTCGACGTGCGCAATGTCGCTGCAACTCTTCGCACTGAATATTGCATATCAGTCATCGGCGAAATCAAAAAACGTCTGGAAGGTACAGAAAATCCTAACATTGAAACAGGACAACTGGAAGTGCTAATCCGGGACATGACTATACTTTCCGAGTCTGATCCTTTGCCTTTTGTCATTACCGACAAGGTTATGGTTGCCGGTGCAGAAAACGCAGGAAGGGAAAACGTTTCTGAAGAGTTGCGTATGCAGTACAGGTATCTGGATATCCGCCGGCCGGCCATGCAAAACAATCTTCTGCTTAGACATCGCATTTTTCAATGCGTGCGACAGTTTCTCGACTCGCGAGGATTTGTGGAAGTGGAAACTCCCATGCTCACTGCGAGCACACCGGAAGGCGCCCGTGAT
>AWGX01000128.1 GCA_000495415.1 Smithella sp. ME-1
TCGAACGTGCCACGCTGTCTAACCCCTTCTCTTAACAATGTATTTATCAGTGTTTTTATTTTTTCGTGTTTTATGACCTTTTGTCGGAATACCCCATGGTGTACATGGATGTCGGCCACCCGACGATTTACCTTCACCACCGCCCATAGGATGATCAACAGGGTTCATTACGACACCTCGAACATGCGGCTTTTTACCTAACCAACGCTTTCTGCCGGCCTTGCCGATGCTAATATTTTCGTGC
>AWGX01000129.1 GCA_000495415.1 Smithella sp. ME-1
TTTTATTAATGTCATTCCTTCTTTTGCCGCCAATTTAAAATATACGTACGACGATTTAAACCGTCTTGAAAAAGTTGAACATCTTGATACCGGCACCGGCTATATAGAAGAATATGAATATGATGAAGTCGGCAACCGCACGTATAAAGTTGTTACCTATTCAAATAGTTACGTAGTAACCTTTGACAGTCAGAATGCGGATGTAGCAGCAATCCCAAAGATTAAAGTCGTAACACCACCCGCGACCACAGTTGACGCACTGCCGACACCGCCAATCAAGGCAGGTTCTACATTTGCCGGTTGGTTTACCGAAGTAAGTGGCGGTGGAACTCAATTTACTGCCTCCACAACCGTAACAGAAAATATTACGGTACGTGCTTATTGGGTTACTAATCCTGTGTATACAGTAACGTATAATAGTCAAGGTGGAACTGATGTAGCTGATCAACATGTTACCGCGCCTGCAACGACAGTAGGTACGTTACCGACAAATCCGACGAGGACTGGTTATACTTTTGGCGGTTGGTACACAGAGGAGGAAGGCGGCGGGACTCAATTTACTGCCACCACAACCGTTACAGAAGATATTACGGTATATGCCAAGTGGGATTCTTATTCAGGCCCTGTAAGTATTGGAGGTACGAGTTATGCGACACTGCAGGCCGCATACGTTGCTGCAAACAACGGCGATACAATTAAAGTCAAAGCTGTAAATATTACTGAGAATATAAATGTCAACAGGGATATATGGGTCAATATTGAAGGTGGCTATGATGACAATTATTCTAGCATTATTGGAAATACAACTCTGCAAGGTATGATTCAGACATTTGCCGGTGGCGGCACTCTGACGATTAAGAATTTTATATTACAACGCGGCTCATACGATATCTTAGCAACAGCCGGTGTTAATGGTAGTATAACTCCCTCAGGCCTAACAAATGTTGTTACCGGGAATAACCAGACATTTACTATTACACCTTACAGTGGGTATTCAGTGCACGCTGTTCTTGTGGATGGTGATTCTGTCGGCGCTGTGCCAAGTTCTGAGTTTAGTTATGAATTTAGTAATGTAGCAACCGAACATACTATACATGCAATCTTTAACTGCAAAATTACGGCAACAGCGGGCAGCAATGGTAGCATTACTCCCTCCGGCACTACCAGTGTGGGATATGGCGGAAGTCAGATATATACCATAACACCTGACAGTGGCTATATAGTGCAGGATGTTCTTGTGGATGGTATTTCTGTAGGTGATGGTACTGTTTATCCATTTAATAACGTGACTAACGATCACACTATTAGTGTAAGTTTTACTCCCCTTACAAAACTTCTTTTGCATATGGATGGGACGAATGGATCAACTACCTTTATTGATAGTTCTCCTGGTGCCAAAACTATAACACCGCACGGCAATGCACAATTATCTACCGCACAAAAGAAATTCGGTACAGCTTCAGGATTATTCGACGGTGATAGCGATTGGGTGACAGCTCCGAGTAGTACGGATTGGTCTTTTGGTACAGGTAACTTTACTGTAGATTTTTGGTTGAGAAAAAATACTTCTTTTGATTCCAATTATAGAGGTTTATGCGGCCAATATGTTGATAGTAACAATTATTGGTATTTCCGATATAAACCGGGTACTTTAGGAATTGCATTCTTTTACTTTAAGGTTGTTGAGGGCGGTGTTGTAAAGGCTGATTATAGTACAAGCGGTCTTTCAATGAGTACAAATACTTGGTATCATATCGAATTAGTTAGAAATGGTACGGCAATATATATATTTGTCAACGGTGTAGCTCGATCAATTACTGCAAATACTGCAATATCGACAAAATCCATGCCTGTATTTTCTGTTTTATTTGATGTTGGCGCATCTCATAGTAACGGATTAACTTTTAAGGGCTACCTTGATGAGTTTCGCGTATCGAATGGTATCGCAAGACATACGGCGAATTTTACGCCGCCAACCGCTCCTTATTGAAATTTGTAATGGATTTTTAAAAATAAATTATTATGAAATATGTCTAACTGTTAATGCGTTACCGATTGAATTTAATATTAGAAAATTACACAAAAGGAGATAGAAAATGAAAAAAAGTATATTGTTAGCCTTAATAATAAGTTTAATTCTGATAAGTTTCAATGTTTTTGCGGCTGATGGCGATCTGATTGTCAACGGCAAGGTAGGCATCGGGACGGGAACAACTCCGCCTGCACAAAAACTTGATGTTAAAGGAAATGCTGTTGTCAGTGGCAATGTCGGTATCGGAACGACAACACCGGCGCAAAAACTCTCTGTTGCCGGCACAATTGAATCAACTTCCGGCGGTATTAAATTTCCCGATGGCACGACACAGACAACAGCGGCGTCTTCGATTGTAACGTATACAGGTACCGCTACCGCAGGTTCTAACTCCGTCAGTTGTCCAGCCGGAAAGAAAGCCATATCAGGCGGTTGTAATTCAGTATGCGCTCCTTTACAGAGTGCCTATTTGTCTGGTGATACCCAGGTTTGTGTAGCAGCTTCTTGGGTTACCGGTAATGGAAATTGCGTCGGCGCTGGTCAGACAAATATCACAGCATACGTTAATTGTTTGTGAGTGGGTCATTATTGCCCATCCTCCGAAATTGTCAAATCAGCCCGTTGAAGTTGTTTTAGGTTTTTTAGGATACCCCCGTTGCTTGCTGCGGGGAAGTTCATTAAGAAATGGTAAGATGCATTGCATTTATCAGATACCCGTTGATTTGACGAGAAATTGCTTCTTAATGGACGAGCTATAATAATTTTGGTCTTGTATGTCAACGAAATATCGGCCGTAAAATGTTAGATATAGATTTTTCCCCGTCGGGTGTTAATTGTTTTTGTTACTGGTCGAAAGAAAGTTACGTTGATGCTAACCGGTACGCAAATTAAGTTCATCCGGTTTTAGTGCACCCTCGCAAGACGATGCGGTCGTTTCAATGTAGTGGTTTCTGCGAGACAGAAACCACTTTTCAACGAAATGCCACATAATGATTGCGAAACTAGTTGTTATAAGGATAACTGCCATCAAGAAGTACCAAGGGCTTTCCTTGAACAAGCCCGAATAAAGCGCAAGCTGGATTACCGGAAAATGCAAAATGTAAACACCGTAAGAAAAATCACCGTACTTTCCAAAGTTACCTACGTACAAAAACAGACCAAAAAAAACTACTATCGTTGCTAGCGCAAATGGTTCAAGAATTGACAATGGGAAAAACATATTGACTGAAAGTATCAAAACTGCTGAAATTAGAAAGTACCCGATGCGACGCTCAAATAGAGGCAGAAAGTAATAGAAGAAAGCGCCTGCCATAAAGTATGAAAGTTGTCCAGGTAGTTGGCGAGCAAGTTCCGCATATACTTCTGAACCGGTATGTTGCGCGATGGTTGAAAAAAATTCTGCATAAACTACAGATACAAAATAGACGAGTATCAGTATTGGAAGATGAGCGAATTTCCGAAACAAGAAAACGAATAAGGGAACGGACATGTAAAACATCACCTCAATTTTGAGCGTCCATAGCGCTCCATTAACAGCCGCAAGTTTATTGGATGCGAAAACCCCAGGAAGAGTTGGTTGCAAGAAATTCAGGAATGCAAGATTTGCAAAAACGTACTTAACCCATGCCAACGAGTAGTATTCTCCGATGTTCTTTGAGCTGACGGCTACGAAGCTTATTGCGCAGAGCATAACTATTGTAAAATAGGCAGGGTAGATACGCCGAATGCGCTTTTGAACATAAGATGTAATAGTTTCTGACCGTTCGAAGCTCATGAAGATAAGAAACCCACTGACAACAAAGAAAGCCTTTACCGCCACTGCAGCAGACAAAATATTATCAATAATGCCTAGCTGCTGAAATCCAGAAAGCGCATAAGAGTGGAAAAGTAAAACGGTTCCTGCAAATAGCAATCGCAGTAAATCAAAGTTATTTTTATTTAGTCGAGGGTTGTTGTGCTGTAACAAGTCAAGTTCCTAACACTGTTTATATATATTTAAAAAAATATTAATGGCAAAATTTATTAACAGTTTATCTAGCATAAAATTACACAATTGTGAACTAAAGAAGAAAGGAAGTTTGTTCTTGGTTCAGTTTTGGTTCAGCCATTATTTAAATTAAACATAATTATAAATAGATATGGCGGAAGTGTATGGAAATAAAATGTATATGCCACCTTCCAACATACCGAACTCAGAGACAATTATTCTAACCTCAAATTTTCGGGGGAAATTTGGAGGTATGCATTCTTTTTTTTGGAGGGCTTTGAAATGACTAATACCATGTCTTTAAAGCTGTAGACTGATAAACTATTGCGCGGTGAAGCATCTCTCGTAGTTTTGCCGTCTCTCGTTTACGCTTTTTTTTAGTGGTTATAATCCTTTTGCTGTTCAGACATCAATTATGCATGGTCCCGGGACAGCCGTTATAGGTTTAATTTACTGCGTGGTGGCGTTGCAATTGAAAAACTTTTCCAGCTTTATTTCTTTCCAGAGTTTTTTCTATTTGCCATAGCACTTGTATATGTGAGTCTAAAGGTTTTCTCGTACGGATGGCAAAGTTCGCTGATAGGTGACCAGGCTGATAGTTCATATTTTATCCTGGCGTTTCCTTTTCTTATTGCTGGCATTTCTCTTGCTTTTTTTAAGGAAGCAACAAATACTGCGAAGGTGAAAGTATGATTATCATGAATAAAAAAATATTGTATTTGCTTCTTGCCTTAATCTCAATATTAGCTGTTGCCATGATGCATTATTATCATGGTTCTTTTGCTTATGATTCTTTCAGGTACATGAAAAACGCCAATTATATTATGGGTAATGAAAGTTCTTTTGATCAGCGTGCGATAGGTTTGTTCCCGTTTTTCATTGCACCGTTTGTCGGGAATTTTTTAATCCGCTACTTGTTTTATTCCATCGTTGCTTTTCTTTCACTTTTAGTTATCGTGAAAATAGTCGATTTTCTTAAGCCGCAAAATCAGGAATATATTCTTTTTTTTGTAATTCCTTCCTATACAACTTATATATTAACCAGCGTTTTGCAGGAAGCGTTCGCACTGCTATTTATTGCATCGGCCATTTATTATTTGCTAAGAAAGAAGTATGTCCTGGCAATGTGCCTCGCAACTTTATGTGCTCTGTCCAGACCAGCTATGCTGGCTTTTCTACCGGGCTTTGTTCTGGCGCTCTTGTTCCATAAATATTTACTTGATAAAATTGATGAAAAAAACTTTTTTACGTCTCTTTACAATTCTTTCAAGAATAATTTTCAAAAAATATTCTTGTCCGGAATTTTTTGTATATTCATATTTATTATAGGTGTTATTTTTTATGTTATTTTGCTTTCGTTTTTTTTCTCAGATCCGTTTACTTCATACAAGATACTATCCTCCGGCTGGGATTACGATTCAAAATTTTTAATCGGATATCCAATCTTCTGGTTTTCTCTGTTTGGAATATTGTTCTCTCCGGCGATCGCTTTTTGTTATTACAAAATATATAAATCCGATCAGAGATTGTTCTTCTTTTTTATAGCGATGTTTATTCCGTATATTTTGCTCATATGGTATCAGGCAAATATTCGCTATGTTATTTACTTGGTTATTCCGATCATGCTGGGATTTTCAAAAATTAATTTATCATCTTTTAAAAATTACACAAAATTTCTAATTTTTATATGGTTTGTGTTTTCGACGCTATATATTTACGGTCCGATTGTTTATTCATTCGATCCCGGAACGAATCGCCGGATTATAAGTTTAAATTATAAACCCTTCATTTATTTTGATTCTGAAAACAAATCGAATCAGTATAAGTATTTTTGCAGTTTGAAAAGTAAAAAAGAATATAGCAAAGCAGATAAAGTTATTTTAACAAAAAGGGCATATATTCTTGAATTTTTAAATAAATACGTTTGTAAATAAATCAGATTATTTAAAAAGTTTGTTAAAGTCATAGTTATTAATGATTATTTGTTTTTTCGGGGCGAAGAATTTTTTAAAATTAATTGGCGACTAGAGGTTACTCCAGCCACTTTTTTAACTATTATATACAATTACAAATAATAATTGATTTATGATAATACATGTGTTACACATATTACATGTATTACAAATAATGGTTATCAGAGGTATGTATGGCAAAAGTATTAAATATTAGAATAGATAATGAGATTGCTAATCGTTTGGAATTATTAGCAAAAAAAACACATCGGCCAAAATCTTTCTATGTTCGTGATATGATCGTTAAATATCTGGAAGATTATGAAGATGCTTGTCTTGCATTGGATCGATTAAATGAAAAGAATGCAAAATATCTGACAATGGCGGAGGTAGAAAAGAAACTTGGCTTATAAAGTTGTATGGCATCCCGATGCTCTTAAGGATATACTTGATTTAGATAAAAGCATGCAGAAAAAAGTAGCTGCAAAAATTAAGGATTATTTAGCGAAGGAACCATTAACTTTAGGTAAGCCACTCCAGGGAATATTCAAGGGGCTGCATCGTTATCGATATGGGGATTATCGTATTATTTATAGCATTGATCGCGGTGAAGAGCATGTTGTCATTCTAAGAATAGGCCATCGTAAAAATATATACAAATAAAGGTTGTATATGGTCGAATCATTAATTTGATTATACGAGGATGCTATTATAGATATATAATACTTGACATAATCAAAAACAATGTATATCCTTTGTATATACATGGAGGGATTGTGTATGGAAGTCACTATTCAAAAATGGGGCAATAGTCTGGCAATAAGAATTCCGGGCAGTTATGCAAAGGATATTAATTTGAAGCAGGGCACTTGTGTAGATTTGCGTAAAAAAGCCGACAAAATCGAAATTGTACCCAGAAAAACGAAGTTGAATCTGCGAGATTTATTATCAAAAATTACTGATGAAAACATTCATGAAGAAGAATTTGCAGGTGACGGTGTCGGAAAAGAAATCTGGTAGATATGTGCCGTCTCGCGGTGATGTTGTTTGGTTGTCATTTAATCCCCAAAGTGGACATGAACAATCAGGACATCGTCCGGCGATAGTAATATCGCCGAAAGAATATAATGAGAAGGTAGGATTGGCAATTTCTTGCCCGATAACGTCAATAATAAAAAACTATCCGTTTGAAGTAAAGATTATCATAAAAGATCTAATTAATGGAGCAATTCTTGCCGATCAATTAAAAAGTTTGGATTGGGAAAAAAGAGAGGCTAAATACATTGCCAAAGCCCCTAAAAGAATCTTAGATGATACTATCGAAAAATTAAATCTTTTAATAAATAAGGTTGATAAAGATTAAAAATATCAAAATTAAACATTGCTGTTTAATGAGTTAGAGATTTGTTTTTTAGCTTCAGTGACATCTGTAATAAAATTGAAAAAAGTTAAAAAATACGTTATTAGGAAAAAAGCTGAAATATAGAAATGAAAAAACGCAAGTTGCTCGAAAAGATACTCGCGGGTTCTAAAAATATTCGGTTCGCCGAGGCAGTAACCTTGGCTAAGTCTTTCGGTTTTAGGCTTGACCGTGTACGTGGCAGCCACCATATTTTTGTTCATCCGGATATTCCGGAATTACTTAATCTGCAAGATGTTAATGGTAAGGTTAAGCCATATCAACTTAAACAACTGTTAAATATTATTGAGCAACATAACCTTCAAATGGAGGAATGAAAAGTGAGAGATTATCATATTAATATTTTTTATAGTGTAGATGATGAAGGCTATATTGCCGACATTCCTGATTTGCGCCATTGTTCGGCGTTTGGTAAAACACCTGGCGATGCTCTCAAAGAAGTATTAAAGGCAAAAAAAGTATGGCTCGAATCTGCTCAAGCAAATAAGAAACCAATACCGAAGCCCCATTATCGTCCGGTAATTTATCAAGTGGCTTAATAAGGGTGAACTGAAAAATATTGTTGACAAACTTTTTGTTTTTAGTTATTGAAAAACAAATCAATTAAATGGAATGAAGTTTTATGTTTCTTAAAGATTTAACAAGCGGCGTTATTCCAATACTGATTAAAGTATTGGTACTCGTAGTAGTCGTACTTACGGGGTCTGCCGCTCTGTATCTTTAAGAAATAAAAATAAAGATACAAGCCGCAGGCCCCTGAAGCCTGCGGCTTTGTTGTTTTAAGAGCAAAGCCGCTTTTTCTCAAGGAGACTGGCGGCTTTTTTAGTTTTGTAAAAGATTTGAGATTGAAATGAACTGTTCTATGTGTCATTTCGGAGTCCCGCATTTGCGGGATCATACTCCGCGAGAAA
>AWGX01000130.1 GCA_000495415.1 Smithella sp. ME-1
AGTACGGGACAAGCTTTTGAACAGTCCCATGGCAAGTTTCGTAGGGTGGGGCAAGAAGAAGTTTAAAAATTTATTAAGCTGTTGAAAAACGGTCAGATGCAAGGCGTGCAAGTCCTGACGAGTGAAGCGTACTTTTGGCGTACGTTGCAACGAGGAAGGATGAAGCACAACGCAACAGATGACTGTTTTTCAACAGCTTTCCAGGAGGTATTTTATGAATATATGGGATACAACTCATGAGTGCATGTCGCGCGACGAACTCGAACAACTGCAACTGGAAAGGCTTCAGGCCACAGTCAACAGGGTCTACAAGAATGTCACTCATTACCGGAAAATATTCAATGACTCAGGCATAATCGCGGAAGATATACGCTCGTTGTCTGATTTAACCAAGATGCCTTTTACTTTGAAAGACGACCTGCGGGTTAATTATCCTTATGGAATGTTTGCCGTGCCTCTCAGAGAAATCGTGCGTATTCATTCTTCTTCGGGAACAACAAGCAAGCCAATAGTGATGGGCTACACGAAAAACGATATAAAAATATGGTCTAATCTGGTTGCGCGTTTTATGACTGCTGCCGGAGTAACTCATGACGACGTAGTGCAGATAACCTTTCGTTACGGACTTTTTACCGGAGCGTTTGGAGTGCATTACGGTGCGGAAGCCATCGGCGCTTCAGTAATTCCGATGAGCACCGGCAACACAGACAAACAAATTATGATTATGCAGGATTATAAAACCACGGCGCTGGTCAGTACTTCCAGTTACGCAATCGCTTTGGCAGACCGCATTGAACAACTGGGTATTGATCCTAAATCACTTTCTTTAAAAGTCGGGCTATTCGGGGGAGAACCCTGGTCGGAAAAGATGCGCGGGGAAATCGAACGCAGATTGTTGCTCAGCGCAACCGACAATTACGGAGTCTCCGAGGTGATAGGTCCCGGTGTTGCCGGTGAATGTTTGTGTAAAAGAGGTATGCATATTTATGAAGATGCGTTCATTCCGGAAATCATTAATCCTGAAACGAAAGAAGTCCTGCCTGCCGGTTCTGAAGGAGAATTGGTTCTGACAACATTAACCAGGGAGGCCTTTCCGATGATCCGCTACCGGACAGGTGATATTACCAGTCTGGATTACACTCCGTGTGAATGTGGCCGTACTCTGGTGCGAATGAAAAACATTATGCGTCGGTCCGACGACATGCTCATTATCAGAGGCGTAAATGTATTCCCTTCGCAGATCGAAGATGCGCTTTTCAGCGTGGCACAGGGCGAAACGCCTTATCAGATTGTTGTGGAGAGAAAAGGCGCGATGGATAATATGGAAATAGTCGTAGAGGTAACAGACAAAATATTTTCGCTGGAGTTACAGAAGCAGAGGTCTTTTCTGGAAGCAATTAAAAAACGAATAGCCTCGGTGACAGGCATTAATGTCGATGTCCGATTGGTTGAATCGAAAAGTATTCCTCGGCAGAATGGAAAAATTTCAAGGGTTCTGGATAAAAGAAATATTTAGAATCAATTTGTACAAAACCAGTCATTAATACAGCAAACTTTTACGATTTTCTTTTTTTAAGAAATTCGATCAATTTATCGTGATAGTAATAGGCCACGATAAAAAGGATTACGCCTATAACCAAAAATACTGTTAAAAAAGAATATTGTCCGTTACTGGCAAAGGATCCGGTAACGGAAAGCATAATCGTGCCGAAAATACGGCCGACTGTGGAAATTACGAGAAATGTTCCCGTGGGAATCAAACTGACGCCCATTATGTAGCATAAATAATCCTTCGGAAATCCCGGAATCAGAAAAAGTAGAAAAGAAACCAGAAGTCCCTTGTGTTCCATGAAATGTTCGAATTTCGCAAAGACTTCTTTGCTGACGACTTTTTCCAATAGAGGCTCGCCGAAAAATCTGGCGAGCATGAAAGCAATCCAGGAACCAACTGTAAGACCGATAGTCGAATAAATTGTTCCCCAAAACGGACCATATAAAATTCCGCC
>AWGX01000131.1 GCA_000495415.1 Smithella sp. ME-1
AATCTGTGAAATCGTAAAAAATAAACTAATAATTTATGTCCTTAAAATCGGATCAAGAGGAGATATTTATAAATGAACATCCAGATAATTGAACATAATGGAACGCCAGAATATGCAATAATCCCGTTTGATGAATGGGAAAAAATTATCAGCCGCATGGAAGAGATGGAAGATATTCGTGATGCTCGTAATATCTCTGCCGCCATTGCCGCCGGAGAAGAAACCTTTCCCGCTGATTTTGTCAAGCGCTTATCTTCAGGTGAAAGCCGTCTTAAAGTATGGCGTGAATATAGAAAGCTCACTTTGGCTAAGCTGGCGAAGACTTG
>AWGX01000132.1 GCA_000495415.1 Smithella sp. ME-1
CCAGCCATATCAGGTGAAGTACAAAAATCTTCAAATGTTCCGTGAAAAATTACTTTTTTGTCGAGATAAAGAAGATTGCGGGCATACTTTCCGATAATGCCTGTATCGTGAGTAACAAGAATAATAGTAGTATCACGAGTCTGATTCGTTTCACTGGTAAGCGAATAGAAAATATCTCTTGTTTCCGGATCAAGTGCCGTTGTCGGTTCATCGAATATGAGCAGATCCGGATGACTGATCAAGGCGCGCGCCAGCATTGTTCGCTGCTGTTCGCCGTAAGAGAGTTCACCAATCAGACGGCTGGCGAGGTGCGCGATTCCCATCGTCTTCAGGGTGTGTTTTAAAGCGTTCGTATTTTTTTCCTTCATCCCCAATTGAACTATTTCTTCTACAGTGCTGGGGAAGTGGTTATTCAAAGAGCTTATTCGTTGAGGTAGATAACCGATTCTATACCACTGGCGGAAAGAAGTTAAAGGCTGACCAAAAATATTAACGCTTCCTTTTTGCGGATGCAGAATGCCCAAAATATTTTTAATAAGCGTACTTTTGCCGGAACCGTTAGGCCCGGCAATACCCAGATAATCACCTTTTTTTACGGCAAAGGAAATATCGCTGATAACTTCCATCCCGTTGTAGCAAAAGGTCAGATTATCAATGCTGATAATGTTTACGGACATCGCATCCCCTTTTTCAGATTGGTAAGATTATTTTCCATTATCGAAATAAAAGACACGCCTTTTTTCATTTCCGTGCTGCCGACATCATGGCCGTTATTGAGTTTTAATAATCCTGCTCCCGTTTCTTCGGCGATCATTTTTGCAAGTCGGGGATTGATCATGCTTTCGTAATAGATATAGGGAACCTTCTCGGTCTTAACTTGCTGGACTAACGTCACTATTTTCTGCGGTGACGGTTCCGCATTGGCAAGTACATTATAAGCGGCGATATATTTCAGATTGTATCTTTTGGCCAGATAAGCAAAAGCCCAGTGACCGGCGTGCAAAATTGTTTTTGTTTTGCATCTAGTCAATTCTATTCGATATCTTTGATCAATGGCCGTCAATTGGGCTTTGTAATCGTGGGCGTTCTTCAAATAATAATCGCTGTTGCGCGGGTCCTTTTTAATGAATGCCGCCGCAATGTTATCCACCATCTTCTGCGCGTTATCCATATCCAGCCAGATATGCGGATCGAATCCGGAGATATGTTCATCATGTTCATTATGATCTTCTTCTTGGTTGAGCGTAATCAGAACCACGCCGCTTCCGGTTTCGGTGGCTAGCATATTGGTATTTCTGTCGGCGGCGTTGATTATTTGATATGTCCACGGTTCCATATCGAAATTTGTAAAAAGGAAAATATCTGTCTTGCTGACCTTGATTATGTCTCCCGGTCTCAGTTCGTAATGATGTGCGTCCGCTCCCGGCGGCAGTAGCATTGTGATGTTGATTTTGTC
>AWGX01000133.1 GCA_000495415.1 Smithella sp. ME-1
GCCGCCGCAAAGACCGGCTGCATAGGCAAGCCTAAGACATGGAAATTTTTTCATATCCGGACTGCCAAACTCCAGTTTACCTATTCTTACGAGATTGAGCGACTGAAGATTATTCATTATTCTTTCGGGATAAGTCAAGGCATAAGCAATCGGCACCTTCATATCCGGGACTCCCATTTGTGCCAGGAAAGCCCCATCATTGAATTCTACCATAGAATGCACTATACTTTGAGGATGAATTAAAACATCAATACGGCTGATATCTATATTAAAAAACCACTTAGCCTCAATAATTTCCAATCCCTTGTTCATCATCGAAGCGGAATCGATTGTC
>AWGX01000134.1 GCA_000495415.1 Smithella sp. ME-1
AAAGGTTATGATTCACCGGGAACAAAAATTAACGATGATTTTATAGTTATAAACAAACTTACTCTTAATTTCTAAGAGAACAGTTTAACCTTTTTAAGCTTAAAGCCCTCGGAGTAACTAATTCTCCGAGGGCTTTTATGTCTTTTGACTAATCTCCATAAAATGTGCTAAATTAATTACGTAATGCACTTTTTTGTCCTCCGCTGGCGGAGGTGT
>AWGX01000135.1 GCA_000495415.1 Smithella sp. ME-1
AAAAAACAAATAGAAAAATTCAAACCCAAAGCAGTTGCTGTAAGCAAGAAAGAAACTGCTCTTAAACTCCGTGAATTATTAACGAATAAAAATAAAGTTAAAGTGTTGTATGATGAAGAAGGTTTGAAAGAAGTTGCATCGTTTCCTTCATCGGATATAGTAATCTCCGCCATAGCAGGTTCCGCCGGATTAGTACCAACGCTTGCAGCGATTGAAGCAGG
>AWGX01000136.1 GCA_000495415.1 Smithella sp. ME-1
TGGCAGGTCAGCGGCCGCAACGATCTGACTCCCGAGGAAAGGCATCGGCTTGATCTATGTTACATAGAAACAAGAAGCGGTTTGTCGGATTTAAAGATTATCCTGAAAACATTTTATGCCGTTGTATCGGGTCGGGGGGCCTACTAGATTATGAAAACAGCCGGCAAGGATAACGCCCCGACAGCAGTCGATAAAATAAAAATTCTGCAACTTGTGAAATGGCTCTCTCCGTCAGAAAATACCGGTGGTAAAATCAGGTCATGCCGCATAGGGAAGGCGCTCTCATCTTTTGCTGTTGTGGACGCCGTCGGTTTTGTTATTCCCGGTCAAGAACCCACGGGTAAAGAAGATCAGCTGTCTCACTACAACCGTCTTTACCCATTCCCTATCGTACGGGGAACCCGTTTCTTCCGGGAAGCATTTACTTCTTTTGCCCGGGGACTTTCTTTGCGAACGGCCAGGTTTTTACCCGGCGTGTTCGGACCGTTTGTCGAAAGGATTCTTAAGGAAAACCATTACGACGCTATCCAGGTGGAAGAACTTCCCCTGATGGCGGTCTGGGATTCCGTCGTTTCGGACATCCCTGTTGTCTTCAGCAGTCACAATGTTGAATCAGAACTCTCCCTCCGTCTGTTTCGGCGCCGAAATCCATTAATTAAATCGCTTGCGGGTGTTGAATACAGGCGCATGGTGCGGGAAGAAAGAAAAGCCTTGGCTCGTGTCCGGGCGAGCCTTGCTGTTTCCGAAAAAGATCGGGATTCCCTGCTGCAATTGTCTCACGACAATGTTTCACCGATTCACGTCTTGCCCAATTGCGCTCATGACCGGTTTCAGCCTTCGGTTAGCAAATTGCCGGTGAAGGGAATTCTTACTGTTGGTTCATTCGGATGGTATCCCAACCGTGAAGGTCTGATGTGGTTTGTGGACAAAGTACTCCCCCAGTTGCGGGAAAAGTTTCCCGAAGAAATCATTCGGGTTGTTGGAAGCGAAATCTGTCCGTCGCTATGCCGGAAGTTGAAGCAGCATGGAATTGATATCCATGCTGATGTGCCGGACATACTGCCCTTTCTACAGGAGGCACGTCTTCTTTTTGTTCCCCTGCGGATCGGTGGAGGCACCAGGATCAAAATCGTGGAAGCCTGGGCGGCCGGACTTCCTGTCGTTTCCACGACTCTCGGCGCGGAGGGGCTTCCGTACCGGCCCGGCGTCAATATCCTCACGGCCGACGATGAGACGGGCTTTGCGTCTGAAATGAATCGGCTTTTGGAAGACGACAATCTTTATCGTAAACTCAGATCGGAAGGTTTGGAAGAATCCCGGAAATTACGATGGTCGACCATGAATCCTTTACTTGCGGAGATTTATAGAAACGTTATGAAAGACAGAGAGGTCGCAGCTTCATGAGGATTGCCGTAAACGCCCGAATGCTGACGCAAAGGAAGCCAGGTGGTATAAAGAATTACGCTCATGAAACACTGAAACGTATTACATCGCGGCACCGCGAGCATGAATTTCTGTTCATTGTTGACCGGCCTTTTCCCGGGAGGGCCGATTACCCCGCTCATGTTAACTTTACACAAGCCTTTCCCTCCTTTCATCCCCTTTTATGGTATCCCTGGTTTGAAATCGCTCTGCCCGGAATCATGCGCCGATATGGCGCTGATCTTTTATTGTCCCCGGATGGTTTTGCCTGTCTGTCCTCTGAAGTTCCCACCGTCGCTGTGATTCACGACCTGAACTTTCATCACCATCCGCAGGATATGCCATTTTTGATCAGCCGTTATTATAGACGCTTTTTCCCCCGATACGCGAAGAAGGTAAAAACCATCGCTACCGTTTCGGAATACTCGAAACGGGACATTGTGAACCTTTATGGTGAATCACCTGAAAAAATCGTTGTTACTTACTGTGGTGCGAGCGAGACTTTCTGTCCTTTGCCGGAAGATGAAAAAGGAAAGATGAGAAATGAAATAACCGGTGGTGCTCTTTATTTGCTGTCTGTGGGCGCCCTTCATTTCCGGAAGAATCCGGTGCGCCTCATCGAGGCTTTCGAAAAATTCAAGATGGAGACGGGTGCGCAGACCAAACTTGTCTTTGTTGGTCCACAGCTATTCGAGACGAAAGGGCTTTCCCGGACCTGGCAACGAATCAGCCATAAAAGCGATGTCCTTTTTCTTGGAACCGTATCCGATGAATGGCTTAGGAAAATCTACGGTGCTGCTCATGCCCTTATGTTCGTTTCTTACTTTGAGGGCTTTGGCATGCCGGCTCTTGAAGCTATGGGCTGTGAAGTCCCCGTTGTGTCCGGCGACAGAACATCGCTGCCGGAAATTTGCGGAGATGCGGCTCTTTTTGTCGATCCGTTTTCCGTGGATGCCATTGCG
>AWGX01000137.1 GCA_000495415.1 Smithella sp. ME-1
TGCACCCCCTCCAGAGGGGGACAATTAATTAAGTATTAAGTAGTTAAGATTTTAAAAAAACACTTTTGAAGATGCTGAAATATCGACTTGACATGTCGAAATATCATGATACAATATTTGTATGCAAATAAAAAGAACTAGTGAAATAGAGCTCTTAAATGAACGCTTCAGGAATAATCCTGTTGTGGCGATTCTTGGACCAAGGCAATGCGGGAAAACCACGCTTGCCCGGCAATTCTCTGATCAGTGGCCGAAGGATGTCACTTTTTTTGATCTGGAAAATCCGCGCGATTTGAGGCGGCTCGAAGAACCGTTGCTGGCGCTGGAAAATCTGGAGGGGCTGATTGTTCTCGACGAGATCCAGCGGGCTGCGGATTTGTTTCCCGTTTTACGCGTTCTTGCCGACAGGCCAAACAAAAAAACTAAATTCCTGATTTTAGGCAGCGCGTCACGCGATTTAATAAGACAATCTTCTGAATCTTTAGCCGGGCGCATAAGTTATCTGGAAATAGGCGGGTTTACGCTTGATCTTGTAGGGGCGGTAAAAAATGAAAAATTATGGATAAGAGGCGCTTTCCCCAGGTCTTTTCTCGCGTCGAACGAAGCGGCCTCCTACCAGTGGCGTCAGGATTTTATCGCAACTTTTCTGGAAAGGGATATCCCTCAACTTGGATTCAATATCCCGGCAAAATCACTTAGTCGCTTTTGGCAAATGCTCGCGCATTATCACGGCCAGATATTCAATGCTTCGGAAATCGGCAGGAGTCTGGCTGTTTCCGACCATACAGCGCAAAGGTATCTGGATTTGCTTTCCGGAACTTTTATGGTTCGCCAGTTGCGTCCCTGGAATTACAACACAAAGAAAAGAATTATCAAAAGACCAAAGATTTATTTTCGCGATACAGGGATTCTGCATGCCTTGTTTGACCTGCCGGAGAAAAAGGATGTTCTTTCGCACCCGAAACTCGGCGCATCATGGGAAGGTTTCGCGCTGGAGGAAACAATCAAGGCAATAGGATTGAAGGAAAATGAAATATTTTTCTGGGGTGTACATGCGTCCGCGGAGATTGATCTGGTGTTTCAAAAAAATGGACGGCTCTATGGCGTCGAGGTCAAGTACGCGCAGGCGCCGGGGTTCACTTCATCTATGCGTATGGCATCCGAAGAGTTAGCCCTAAAGCATTTGTGGGTTATCTACCCGGGTAGTGACGCGTATGCTTTGAAAAAAAACGCGACGGTGATTCCATTGACGAAATTGAACAAAATCAAGTTCTAAGTTTTAAGTACACCTTGTGAAGAGGTAATGGTGAAAAGAAAAACCACCGCTTGTCATCTATGAAAAAGTTCTTC
>AWGX01000138.1 GCA_000495415.1 Smithella sp. ME-1
TTCACTGGGCTGTATTGGTGTGCCATCCGCATGAGGCTTCGGCAGATACGAATTTATTGTCGCTTCATCCTGAGCTGTTGCCGGACTGTAGCTAAGTGTTATTTTCTTACCGGCAATTTCCGGCAGTCTTTTAGTTATGTTAATGGCTGTGCCAGTATCTTCGTCGTAAATATCCTTTGTTACTTTAAAGGTAATTTTATGACGCAGGCTATCCGGTATCTCGGAATACCTGATTCCAACTGTTGACTTTTGGTAAGGTAAAGTACCCGCCAGAAACGAAAAGTTCTGTTTGATGATTTCTTTCTTGCCTAAA
>AWGX01000139.1 GCA_000495415.1 Smithella sp. ME-1
GGTATAGGCAAGCCATCCGATAAATCCCGCGTTGAAAGTTATGTTTTAGAAAAATTTGAAACTGAAAATTCAGATTTGCTGAAATCAATTATTCAATTAGCTGCCGAAGCAGCTGCTGATATTGTTACATCAGGTATGCAGCAAGCTATGGCTAAATACCATGTAAAAATATAAAATATACGTAATTCAAAAAGGAGGAAATCGTTAATGTTTAAAGACAAAAGAAGCATCTGGACATTTTTACTAAGCGCTGTCATTTTATTGATGATGGCCGGGGTAGCTTTTGCCGGCGAGGCCAACATACAGCTGCCTGACTTGACACC
>AWGX01000140.1 GCA_000495415.1 Smithella sp. ME-1
ATCCAGTTTTCCAACTTCTATAGCAGTACCATAAGCTCCAACTTTGGGATCTCTCCCCAAACAGGACAATTTATTCTAATTTATCTTTTAGGACTTTATTATCACACTTCACTGGCACCTGGTCCGGTGATTTTCGAAGAACAACTGGCGCTGCTTAAAAAATTTGTTATTGATCGCAGCACGAAACCTCAAAAAGGGACACGAAAAAGACGCAGTACCGTTTAGCATTTTAAAAAAAGATTTTATGTTTCAGTAATTTCTGTGCTTCAAAATTCCACAACTGAAAGGAGATTTCTAAATTGAACATTACTAAAATCATTAAACCACTGACAAAAGGATACCTGCCACCATTGGGGGAATTCCCCGAATTCCTTTTAGATTTTGCCGCTAATGTTTCTAAATTTCGTGGCCGCTTTCAAAAACTGACTTCCGTAGAACGCGTACTAACGACAATGCGTCATAAAGAACCCGATCGGGTTCCTGTCGCCACAATAGTCTGCGCCGGTGGAAGACAGATATCCGGAATCTCCTTTCCCGAATATTCTTTAAATGCTGAAAAAGCAGCACAAGCATTCGTGGATGGTCTCGATTTCGCCGGAGGAGATGTTGTCGTCCTTCTGTTGGATCTTTCTGTTGAAGCTTCAGATCTTGGACAAAAAATGGAATATCCGGAAAATTCAACTCCAAGACCAGACTTCAATAATCATATAATTAGGGATGTATCCGACTATGAACGCATTAAGGTCGTAGATATAAAAGATGCTCCCCGCATGAGTGAATATGTTCGTTTGTGTCACAAGGTGGTCCAAAAAATTGGTTTTCGAAGCATCGTATCAGGTTTTATTTTTGGACCATTGGGTGTTTTAGCCATGATACGTGGAGCCGAAAACATGTTCAAAGATTGTGTATTGCATCCGACGCAGGTCAAAAAAGCCTGTGAGTCCATTACAGAAGTATTAATCAATTTTGCCGACGCTCAATGCAAAACCGGCGTGTCGGCAATCGCCATTGATACACTCTTTGCATCAAGAAATGGGTTGTCGAAAAAATTATGGGAAGAAATTGAAGGTCCATTCAGTCGCGAAATCTCCAGAAAAATTAAAGAACACGGCTTGCTTGTCGGAATTCATAATTGCGGTCACGACATTTATTTTGACGCTCAGATTAAATTTATGGAACCGGAATTTATCAGCTTTGCTCATCTTCCCGATGATTGTCATACCCGCAAGGAAATGAAACACAGGTATGGAGATCAGATAACTCTTGTAGGATATGTGCCCACACCTCTTCTTGTTCATGGCACTCCGAAACAGGTAATGGAAGAATGTTGGCGGCAGATTGATGATCTTGCACCGGGCGGAGGATATATCCTTGCACCTGGCTGCGAGTACCCTCCAAACATCCCCTTAACCAATGCAATTGCTCTGGTGAACGCAGCCGAAAAATATGGCAAAAACAGATAACACTCATTGATTTAAAAAAACGCATTAATCTGGGAGGATAGCATGAATACTGAAAACAATATTTTACAAAAACTGGAGGAAAGCGTTTCCTCAAAGGATATAGAAAGTGTCAGCAGAGCAGCAAGTCTGATTGATATGCAAAGCTGCTCGCCGACTGAAATTATAAACGCGCTTTCACGGGGCATCGAAAAAGCCCGTGAATATTTTAAAAACGGAATCTTTTCAATTCCTGATTTGCTGGTTGCCATTGACGCTTATCGCCGAGGTGTTAATTATTTAAAAGAAATTTCGCCCAATCCTATTAGCCGGAAAGAAGAAGATGAGAAACCCAGGGTTGTTATCGGTGTAGTAGAAGGCGATGTTCATGATATGGGGAAAAATATCGTTGCGGCAGTTTTAGAAGCTTGCGGTTATCAGGTATATGATTTAGGTCGCAACGTTGCCAACGCTTCCTTTCTTGAAGCAATAAGAACAACAAACGCTGACATCCTCGCATTATCAGCTATGATGTCAACACCACTAGCCAATATGAGGATGCTAATTGAAATGGCAAAAACAATGTATCCCCGCACAGCCATCATCGTAGGCGGAGCTCCGTTTGATGCCGATCTGGCCCGCCGGATGGGAGCTGATGGTTATGCGGAAAACGCAATTACAGCACCGGACGAAACCAATAAACTTCTAATTTCTTTTTCCTCTGATAAAAAATTAATTAAATAATTAACAAGAAGGGTTTCGTTATAGGCAATCACTCAAAGGAAAATTTTTTCATGAAAAATAGAACCGTCAGAATGGTTAATCCGGAGAATTTCAGCAATCCGGAAACTTTACTGCCATTAATACTTAACCGAATCGGATATTCACCGGAAACGATTTCTAAATCTATACATGAAAAAATCAAAGAATTAATTACAATGGGATTGAAAACAATCCATATTGATTATGTTGAGCAGACAACTCAAATTACCGGTTGGGGAAAAGGCAGCATAACCGGCGAAGGAATCCGGATTGACAGCGATAAGTGGTCCACGCTCCTTTATCATATGGAAAACCCGGAAATATTGTATTGCTTTGTTCTCACCTTAGGTGATTCAATGGATAAACTCATAGAAGAAAAGAAAAAAGATTCTTTATTTGATGCGTATGTACTTGATGCCTTTGGCTCTTTGGTGGTCGAACAAGCAGCTGATCAACTGGAAAAATCTATCTTTAATCGTTCAAATCTTAACATTTACGAGTGGTCGCACCGGTTTAGTCCGGGATACTGTGATTGGGAACTTGCTTCCGGTCAGACGGCCATTTTTCAATTCCTAAAGCCGGGAAAGATAGAAGTATCAAGCCTGCCATCGGGAATGATAATTCCCGAAAAATCAATATCTGCCGTAATGATTGGGGCAAAAAAAGCAACAACGAAATCCCCCTGCCTGTTTTGTAAAGATCAGCATTGCAAATACAGGCGAGCCTACTGACTCTTTTTAAAAAATGTGCTTTACTGAATAAACACACAGAATCTTCAGGAGCAAATAAATCTTCTGTCATTTTTGCGATACACAAAGAGTTATATATTTCTACTAATAAAATAATTTTCGTAGATTAATATTTCTTTTGACATCCAGAACCGAAATATTTATACATAAGTTATAAGTAAATTACCCCTTATCAAAACATTACAGTAAGCAGAATAAAAAACAAATGGAAGAAATTGTCTTACATATTTCTTCCAGATTTCTTTAAAGGCTAAACTTATGGGGGAAAAATCTTCACTTAAAATTAACAAGCCGCAACCACTTCGTGCATTA
>AWGX01000141.1 GCA_000495415.1 Smithella sp. ME-1
ACAGTCGATTAAATTAACTGACACCTGTGCCACTCCGCGGCTTTTTAACATTACCCCGATAGCCCGCACAGCTTTCAATCCACCGGTCTTTTCTCTGACTCGCGATGCTATATGTTTAGCCAGGTGTAAATCGTCACTGGCCAGATTTATATTATAAGCAACCAGCAAATCTCTGGCGCCCACTACAGCAGCACCGGACTGAGCGTTGAATGTAT
>AWGX01000142.1 GCA_000495415.1 Smithella sp. ME-1
GATAAGCCAGTTCAACTTCTTTTAATCCCCTCTTCTTTGAAGTTTTTTCGATTGCCGCAAACTGGTCGTCATAGATGGATTTTGTTTCATACAATAAGCGACCAATAATAGTTGACTTGCCGTCATCGACACTGCCGGTGGTCACAAAACGCAGCAAAGATTTTTCGCTCGAACTCACTAAAAATACCCTTCTTTCTTTTTCTGTTCCATGGAACTGTCACTGGTCAGATCAATCACGCGGTTCTCT
>AWGX01000143.1 GCA_000495415.1 Smithella sp. ME-1
CATATAGGTCAGGTTGTTGGTGATTTTATAAGTGGCGGTGACATCAATTTCTGTTCCATAGGTGCCGTTGGTGTTGTTGTTATGATATAGCTGAGGAGGTGGATAATAATAATGTCCCGGCTTCTTGTCCGCTGTTGCGTAAGAAAGTGTCAGCATGATATCCCACTGCGGTGTCGGTTTTACACCAACTCTTCCCTGGAAGAACCAGGCATTGGTCATTTTGCCGCCCACTTCGGTATAGGAATTGGCTGGCCAGAATCCATTGCCTTTTATTCCGCCTACCCAGTAGGTAATGTCATTGTTGAACATAATCAAACAGGGATTCCAATCCAAGCCGCCGGTATTGACAGCCAGAAGATTACCGCTGCCCTCCAGTTTATCGTTGGTGTCGGGATCATCGCCGGACAGATATGCAAATGAACCTCCAAAATAGAACATACCTAAATTAGCAGTGGCATCAAGGAAGGCGCTAATGGTGTTAATGCTGATATTAGACATACCGGTATAGTCATCCTCCCATTTGGCCGCGTCACCAAATCCCCACGCGAATTCGCCCTGTACGAATACAGGTCCAATTGTAGCTTTGAAATAGGGTGATAACCCATGAGCATTCTGCAAATAAGGCTCAATGCCGGCACCGGAAGATAGGGTTAAACCACTTTGTTTGCCGGTTGCGTCACGTTCATATAGCCACAAAAGACCAGCTTCAAAATTTTTATTCTGTGGTTTATAGGTGACGGCCAGCCGGTAAGAGTCGTAGTCCTGGTCGGTTGTCGAAGCGCTCGTTACAGCGCTATAGCTCTTGTCGGTTTCCTTGACATAGTTAGCTGAAATGTAGACGGGTCCGACAGGAACGACATAAGCGATCTGGCCGGCGGAGGGTCCAGCCGTACCGGTTTTGTTGCCAAAAATTGTTCCCCAGTTGTAATCTCTGGCGTAACCGACTATGAACTTGCCGATGGGTGAAGTATAATCAATATAGCACAGGTCGAAGGCAATGTTTTCACTTTCTGCTCTGGTCCCAGCCGAATACATGTCCGTTGTTGACGAAGATGATCGCGCTCCGCCCCAGATTCTTTCCATCGCATCAAAACGGGTGACCAGTTTCAGA
>AWGX01000144.1 GCA_000495415.1 Smithella sp. ME-1
AAATAAGAGTTTAAGGTTAAAAATGCTTTTTTTCAGAAAAAAAGATTTAATCGTCCGCCGCAAAGCTCACGATTATAACGACCCATTTCTTCAGCCTCTGGCTGTAGCTATTGTCAGTGCTATTTTTGTAGTCTTGATTCTGACTACGGGATTTCTGGAAATCAGAAGAAGCGAAAATAACCTCATAGCATTTATGCAAGATCAGGCTATGAGCACTATTGGAGTGCTGCAGCGTTTAACTGAAGAAAATTTAAAAAGTATCATTGCCGCGCCAGAAAAAAAATCTTCCAAACTCAAGAATATCAGCCAGGATGAAGCTTCCTATTCTAAAAAATGGGTAGTTGAAGCAATAACAAAACTAGCCTTAAACCTGGACGAACAATGGAAAAAAGGCAAAATAAACAATGATTATCTGCACAGATTCGCTATTGACAATAATTTTTTCTACATCGGTTTATTAAATGCTCAGGGCAATGCCGTTCATCAAAGCGGCGCTTTACAAACAAACTTGTTGAATCCAGGCGATCTTGTAAAGAATGGCAAAAAATTAACCACTTTGGAACTATTAGAGAAAATACGAGAAAAACATAAAATAGGTTTTGTCGGTTTAAGGCGCAAGGATAACAGTGGTACCGTGGTAATCAATCTGGATAAAGCCGGACTAATTTACTGGAGTTTGAAAGTCGCCGGTGAAAAAGGCATGAACAAAATAGGTGAAGGCCACGGCATTGTCTACATGCAAATTATCAACGATCAAACCAAACTCCTCAGCAGCGTCGGTCAGTTTGCCCCAATCTTAAGTAAAAACGATTTAAAACTTGAAGAAATTTTAGCAGGCAGGGCAAAAATCTCCAGCAGGAAAGTTAATTTTGATGACCATAATATTTTAGATGTAGTAGCGCCATTATTTGTGGATAAAAAAATTGTGGGTATCGTGAGAATCGGTCTCAACCGCAGTTCTATGGATAAAAGTATTGCCGAAAACCGTCAGCATATTTTCGTTTTCATGTTTTTTATTGTCGTTATCGCTTTGCTGTCCATGTGGCTGCTTTATCATGACCAGAACCAGCATTTGGCCGGCATTGTGGAAATGGAAAGGCAGTTGGAAAAGGCGGAAAGACTCTCTTCTTT
>AWGX01000145.1 GCA_000495415.1 Smithella sp. ME-1
AATATAAGCAGGCATGGATCTTAAATCGCCCTTGGGAAAATACAAGTAGCTTTTGGCCGGCATTTTCGCGTATCCGAGACTATATGCCTTGAAAGCTTTTTCAACCGTTTTATTGGTTACAGCGGGTGTTAGAATTTTTTCAACATCATGCCTTGTCAGAATCAATGTTTTCATGAACGATCAGCACTCTCTTCATCTTTTGTGGTATAACGGGTGTCGCATATCGGGTCTCCAGCTGCCTGGGTTTTAATAATCTCCAGAGTAGTTTTGCCGTCCGTTGCCGCAAAAAAATATTCGCGATCAATCGCCATAACCGCTTCGCAAAGTTGCCGCGATGTGTTTTCCAATCCGAAAGGACATTTTGAACCCTGAATATGGAACTTATTATCGGATAAACATACCGTATTGATTGTCGTCGAGTCGAAGTTTTTCATAAAGGCCGTGGCCACAGTCGATAGATTACAATCGGGCAACTTGCTCCTGACTTTAAGACCCAGCGCGCGTCCCTGACGGCCTAAAATATTGTCTATAGTTGGCAAGATGTCATCACCGCATTTCTCATAGAAGGCCTTGATTAAAAGTCCCTGTGCCTCTGTTGCGTTTTTGGGCAACGAATCAGTGGTTTTTATGGACATACTTTACTCCAGTGCAGTAGTTTCTTTTTCACTTTTACACTTATTGATAAAATATTACTTTTGACGACGGGAGTATATGAAGAGCGGCCTTTTATGTCAATTAAATATTGGTTACAGATAAAAGGGAAGCGGGTAAATCAAATACAAAGGCCGGATATGAGTGCGCAGGGGAAATTACCAAAGGATGCAACGTCCGGGTTAAGCAAGGAGATGAATCACTAGTTTCTCAAAACAATAAACAAAGCGACAACACCTACAAATGAAAGAATCCAAGGATTTTGCCAGGTATTAAGA
>AWGX01000146.1 GCA_000495415.1 Smithella sp. ME-1
AAAAACGATTTATCAGGTACAAAAGCTTTACTTGAGGCAGGTATCATAAAAGAAGTCGCGCCTGCAGGCTGTCCGGAAGGCACACAGATATCGGTTACTGAAATCTTTACAAATGTCCCCGCCCGCAGAAAGTTTTTAAAAACGGAAGCCACAGAGCAGGGTGCGTGTCTGGATGTTATTACCCGCATTGCTTTGGCTCATCCCGAAATTCGCTTTAAAGTATCAGCCAACGGCAAAGAAATATTCAACACTCCGGAAGTCAGCGATATTTCCAAACGGATTTCGATGGTGATGGGCGATGATTTTTCAAAGCATTGCATTGCGGTGGATGAACAAAAGGAAAATATGAGCTTGTCAGGATTTATTTCACGTCCGGAATATACCAAATCCAATTCCAAAAGCATTTATTTGTTTATCAATAAACGATTCATCCGCGACAACAGCGTGACTCATGCCGTCTTGTCGGCATACCGGCAGATTATCGAGCCAAGACGTTATCCCGCGGCAGTGCTTTTTCTGGATATGCCGCCCGAAGATGTTGATGTAAATGTTCATCCTGCTAAATTGGAAGTTCGTTTCAAAAACGCGCACGGTGTTTATGAATTGGTATCCAGAATAATCACGCAAAGTCTCGCTGAAGCCGAAACATCGAAGGGAAATTTCATTTATCGTTTGCAGCCTAAAGAGAAGAAAGATTATTCCTACAATGTTGCGACCATACGGGAAAACTCTCCATCTGTATCTTCCGGTAAGTTTTCCCGGCAAAATCTACAAAAATCAATCAATGAAGATTTATTGAAGCGTTCTCTTACAGAGAAAACGGCAACCGTTGTTGAAAGTGCTAATATTCCGGCAAAAGAAGCAATATCATTATCCGGCATGAAATATGTGGGTCAGTTTGCCGATACATATCTTGTTTTTGAAGGAGATAAAAATCTTGTCTTGCTTGATCAGCACGCGGCACATGAAAGAATAATTCTGGAGAGATTAAAAAAATCATCAGGAGGAAAGGTTATACGTCAGTCACTACTAATG
>AWGX01000147.1 GCA_000495415.1 Smithella sp. ME-1
CCAGCCGGTGGCGCTTTTGTGGTCCGATGAGAAACCGGCAGATGCCATGCAGTTTGCCGAAGGCAAGTGGGGTTGCGTGATGTGGCTGGCTGTTCATGCGACCAAAGGCAAAGTTGCGGTGGCCGATAAGAAAACGTTTGGCTGTTTCGGTGGCGGCGTGGGATTGGGTTTCGGAAATCAGTATAAGAATTTTCCCGGTGGTGAAGAAGGATTTTGTCATTTTCTTTCCAGCGGTAATGCCGAGCGTAAAGGCGGAATGGAAGTTGCCGAAAACATCAAACCATTCATGACCAATGAAAGCTACGATAATTATTTACATGGCGAACGCTATGTAAAAAGTCCCGATCTTGTTGAAAAGTTTGTTCAAGCATTGCCCTTAATGGAGATACCTTCGACTTATGTTGTTTTTCGTCCACTTTCCAATATTGAGCCAGCAAAAGAAAAACCGCAGACGATAATTTTCTTCGTCAATCCCGATCAGCTTTCCGCTTTGACAGTCTTAGCCAATTACGGACGCGGCGATAATGAAAACGTAATAATCCCCTTTGCTGCCGGTTGCCAGACGATCGGTATCTATCCTTATCGCGAAGCTCAATCAAAAAAGCCGCGCGCTGTCGTGGGACTTACCGATCTTTCCGCCCGCGTTTATGTTCGTAAGCAACTGGGCGATCCACATCTGATGACTTTCTCCGTGCCTTTCGCGCTTTTCGAAGAAATGGAACAAAACGTTCCCGGCTCTTTTTTAAAGCGTCATACATGGAAGAGTCTCTTATCTGACAACAAATAATTCCTCCTGATAAAATCAGGAATTTTTAAATGCGTTCTAATGATTTTTTATCTGTTAAATATTTTATATCTTAATCTTATCGTCATCATTACGTAACATTATTCCTGTACATGTCTCCTCAAATATAAGATTTCCGTTAGGAAATAAAATTAATTTAAGGAGGAAAAAATGAAGAAATTTTGGTTAATTTT
>AWGX01000148.1 GCA_000495415.1 Smithella sp. ME-1
TGTCTAATTGCCGGAGTAATATTATGAGCATAATAGCTTATCAGTTGGAGCTAGCAGGGGAAACACCTTACAAGCGAATAGGATTTTTGGTGCATCAGGATATTGATTAGCCACCGTTATTATTTCTCATGCAGAGCCTACAACGTTTTGTGATTTACCGTAGTATCTCTTTTCTTGACCAACTATCTACTTTTATCTATAAAGAAACCTATGAACAATATCATCCGGATTGAATACCATTTCTAAATCAAAGATG
>AWGX01000149.1 GCA_000495415.1 Smithella sp. ME-1
TGACACCTCCGCCAGCGGAGGATACGCACATTATATAGATTATGCAGAATATAAAATATTTAGATCCTGAAAATTTTCCCAAGGTTCCTTTCGTTTTGGAAACACTGTCCGCGCGTTTCATCCGCGAAAAAAAGATTGTCCCTCTGGAATTTAAGCAAAACTCTTTAAAAATTGTCATGGCCGATCCGGATAACCAGGAGGTTATTGACGCACTGAAAGTTGCAGTTTCCCACGATATAGAAGTTTATTCCAGCGATCTGCAAGCAATCGAAGAATATATCGAAAAATTTTATACACAGGAAATTCAGGATATCGGTAAACTGATCGAAAATATCGAAGATAATTCCCTCCAGTTTATTCATGAGGAAGAAGATGTAGGCCATCTGCAGGATCTGGCGTCGGAAGCGCCGATTATCAGGCTGGTTAATATGCTGGTTACCCGCGCAGTGGAAAGCAGGGCCAGTGACATTCATATTGAACCTTACGCCGATGAGCTGAAAGTGAGATACCGAATTGACGGTGTTTTACATGATATCGAGTTGATACCAAAGAAACTGCAGGCTGCAATTTTTTCCCGTATCAAAATCATGGCCAAGCTGAATATCGCGGAAAGACGTCTGCCGCAGGATGGGCGAATAAAATTAAAAGTAGGAGGCTCGGAAATAGACATCCGTGTTTCCAGCGTACCTGTTCTATACGGTGAAAGCCTCGTTATGCGCCTACTGCACCAGGAAGGCATTCTAATAGATATGGAGCAACTGGGGTTTCCAGCCGATACTCTCCTGACTTTCAATAACATAATAAAGAATACCAACGGTATAATCCTTGTTACCGGCCCGACGGGAAGCGGAAAAACAACTACGTTATACGGCGCGTTGGATAAAATAAATTCTGCCGACAGAAAAATAATCACGGTAGAGGATCCGATTGAATACCATCTCAAAGGAATAAACCAGATACAGGTTAAACCGCAAATCGGGCTGGATTTTCCCAATATACTGCGCCACATTGTCAGACAGGATCCTGATGTCATAATGATTGGTGAAATCCGCGACCTGGAAACAGCAGAAATAGCTATTCAGTCCGCCTTAACCGGCCATCTTGTTTTTTCCACTTTGCACACTAATGACGCTCCCACAGCCATTACCCGTTTAATAGATATTGGTGTGCAGAGTTATCTTCTGGCGGCGACAATTCGCGGCATTCTCGCTCAACGTCTGGTGCGCATAATATGTCCGGATTGCGCCGAGATTGATGAAACGGCGACGAATGATGAAAGAACGAATTTAAAATGCGGGCCGGACATTAAATTATTCAGAGGTAGAGGATGCGAAAAGTGCGCTCATACGGGGTTTTACGGCCGCTCGGGCATTTACGAGCTTCTGGAGGTTGATAATTCGATTCATCAGTTGATTATTAAAAATGCCGATGCCCGTCAAATCCGGGAGAAAGCAAAAGAAAACGGAATGCGTACTTTACTGGAAGACGGTTGGCTTAAAGTAAGAGCCGGTCAGACAACGGTTAATGAAGTTTTCAGAGTTACTCAGGAGATTTAATTGCCGACATATTCTTACAGCTCAACAACCCGGGAAGGCGTTATCATGGAAGGCGTTATTGAAGCGCATGATGAAAAAAGCGCTCTCAATATGTTGAAAAACAGCGGCGTAATTCCGTTAAAAATAAAGCTTCAGAAAAACGGCTTAATCAGCGCCGAGAATTTCGGTTTTAGATCAGCGAAAAACGAAGTGCTGACATTCACTACAGAACTTCACGCACTTCTCGGCGCTGGACTGCCGCTTGATCGCAGCCTGAATATACTTGCGGAAATAGCAGAAAACAAAAAGATGAAAGAAATTATCTCCGCAATCTTAAGATCTATCAGAGAGGGGAGCTCTTTTTCAGATGCTTTGGAAAAACATCCTCAGATATTTTCCAGTTTGTATGTAAATATGGTCAGAGCGGGGGAATCCGGCGGTGTATTGGGAGTCGTGCTGGAAAAGTTAATTGATTTTTTAGAATCATCAAGGGAGTTAAAAGATCATATTTTTTCCGCCCTTATTTATCCGGCTATTCTGGTTATTACCGGAATAGCATCAATCATTGTCCTTGTCACATATGTTTTGCCTAAGTTTTCAGTTATTTTTCGTGACATGGGAACACAGTTGCCCCTGCCGACACAAATACTTATAGTTTTCAGCAACATTATTTTATCCACCTGGTGGATTATTATTTTGATTATTATCGCGGGAGGCTTCGCTTTAAGAAATTATCTAAAAACGGAAAAGGGCAAATACAATTGGGACTCGCTGAAAATTAAAATTACGGGAGATATTATATTAAAACTGGAAACCGCCCGTTTTTGTCGTACATTAGGTGCTCTATTGAAAAGCGGAGTGCCTCTTTTACAAGCTATAAAAAATGCCAAGGATATTGTCGGTAATTATGTCATATCATCGGGTTTAGACAAAATATCAGCAGGAGTCAAAAAGGGTCAGGGCATCGCAAAACCTCTTTCCGATGCTAAAATATTTCCTAATTTAGCTTTGTCCATGATTAAAGTTGGAGAGGAAACCGGACAGCTTGATACTATGTTGATAAAAATAGCCGACACGTATGAAAAAAGTTTGAGAGTATCTATCAAAAAGTTTGTTAGCTTTCTGGAGCCGGCACTGATTCTGTCAATGGGCCTGCTGACAGGATTTATTGTTATTTCCATGCTGATGGCAATATTTAGTATAACGGATATCCCCTTCTAGAGGATTGGAAGGTTGGAAGATTAGAGGATTGGGAAAGTGAAAAGTGAAAAGAAAAAGATCATTCCTTTGAATCGGGGGTTTACGTTTATTGAGATTTTGATTGTTTTGTTTTTGATGTCATTGATTGTCGGCATTACAACAGTTTTCTTTGCCAATGCTTTGCCTGCGGCAAAACACAAAGCGGCTGCCAGAGAATTAGCCGCCACTATTAAATATGCCCGGCATCTGGCCTTTATTAAAAATGAAAGTCAAATCGTCAGCATTGATCTTGACACCAGGAATTATTCAATCAAGGGACGGGAAACAAGATCAATCGCTCCCAAAATTTCGATAACCGTTTATAACAAAGATGCGAACGCAAATCCGGTTCGTGAAGGCAAGTATATTATCAATTGCGACACAACTGCCGGAATTGAATGGGATACCATAGAACTCGTTCGAAAAGACAGAATAATTACGATTAAATCAGATCCGATAATGACAGCCGAAGTTGTTGATAACAAAAACAATGAAATTAAAAAATACTAATTGTCAGTTAATTATTAAAAAAGAGGAAGGTTTTACCATCCTGGAAATTATGGTAGCGCTTGTCTTGATTGCTGTCGTGGTTTCCTCCTTTATTCAATTATCATCGGCAAATTTGAATAATCTTTCTTCCTCCGATGATCAGATTGATGCTTTAATTCATGCCAATGCCAAGATGCGCGAAATTCTGGATTTGGAAATAATTGAAGATAAATCATGGAATGAAACGGACAATGACGGGTATTCATATGAAATTACGATGGCAGAAAGCTTAGCGGATCGCACTGATTCCTTGAATGTTAAAATGGAAGAAATTACGCTGCTGACCAAGTGGGTTAAAAACAATAAAAAGAAAGAAGTTGTTTTAAAAACAGCAAAGGTTATTTCCAAAGCGGACGCGTTAAAAAACGCAAACAATTAATTATTTATTAAGGAAGCTATTGTCCATTGAATAAACGTGGGTTCACACTTTTGGAATTACTTATTTCTATCACGATGCTGGCTTTGATTGCGGGTATTATGGGTTGGACTTTGAAAGCGGCTCATCGGACACTGGATAAAGGCGAAAGAAAAATAAGTTATCTGGAAAGAGAAAAGATATCTTTCTCTCTGATAGAGTCACAGATTTTATCATTATTCCGGTATCAATATGATGATGACGGACAAAAAAAATTGTTTTTCTCCGGCAGTAAAGACAAATTAATGTTTACTTCGAATTTTTCGCTATGGCGTGGTGCGAGAGGCAACACATTTGTCACATACGAAATACAGTCAAATGAAGGAGACAAAAGCTTTTTAAAAATAACTGAGCAAACCATAGGCCTGCAAGAAAAAAACGAAACGATTCTTCTTAATGAATGTAATAACATAAGTTTTGAATATTTTTTAAAAAACGCTGTTGAAGAAGGTAAATGGGTGACTTCGTGGCCTGAAGATGAAAAAGGATTGCCGGATAAAATAAAGATCAGCATTGCCTGTGGTGTAAAAAAGATTGCCTTAACTCTCAGACCTCCGGTTGGGGAAAAGAAGATTTAGGATCTAGTGAAAAGTGAATGGAGTGAATGGAGAGAATGGTGAAAGGTGAATAGTAATGCGTGAATCTTCCTCTCTGTCATTTCGAGGAGTCCCGATTTATCGGGACGACGAGAAATCTTGATTGATGTCAAATTAAAGATTCCTCACACGCCTGCGGCGGATTCGGAATGACATCAAAAGCATTGATAAGTGAATGGCGAAATGTAGTTCTATGTTCTATGTTCAAGGTCTTAGTTCAAGGTGCGAAGTGTAGAAAATTAGAAAGTTGAGAAAAGAACGAAAAGACCAAAAGAGATAACGGATAGCAAGGAATATATGAGTAGAGAAAGCAGATTGCAGACGAAAAAATATGGAAAAGAATCGGGGATAGCCCTGCTTATAGTGTTATGGGTCACTGCTCTTGTCATTGCTATCGCATTATCCTTTTCCGTCATGGCACGGACGGAAATATTTTCTACAATAACTTTCAAAGAACAAATGATAAATAAATATTTGGCCGAAGCCGGGATGCAAAGAGCCATTATGGAAATATTTTACCGCAATACAAACAAAAACACCCAAATTACCTTTGAAGGAGAAGAACCATATCTTGTTGATGGAACATTCTATTATGGCGAAATGAGCAATGGTTATTACAAAATAAGTATCAATGACGAATCCGGAAAAATTAATATCAATGCTCTAACTGACGTCTCAGGACTAATTTTAAATAATTTACTGGTTAATCTTGGTACGGAGAAGAAAACAGCGGACACAATTGTTGATTCCATTCTGGACTGGAGAGACGCTGATAACCTGACGCGTCTTTCCGGGGCGGAAGATGATTACTATATGAGTTTACAAAATCCTTACAAAGCGAAAAACGCGAATTTTGATAATCCGGAAGAACTCCTCCTGATAAAAGGCGTTACTAATGAAATTTTATACGGCAACGAAGAAAGGCCGGGATTGATCAATTTCATCACATTGTATTCTTCCACGGATAAGATAAACATTAATACGGCCTCTCCGGAAGTTTTAAAATCGATACCTTTTATGTCCGATAGCGATGTTGAACAAATAATCAATTATCGAAAAGCCGATAATACGAAAAAAGACGGTACTACTATTCAAACAGTAATCGCGGGAGATTATGCGAAGATTTCCCAGTATATTTCCACCGGTGATTCTAATGTTTATGCTATAGAAGTATTAGGCTGCAAAGAAAAGAGCGATAATAATACAAAAGGCTATCCGATTAAATCAGTAATTATGATAGAAGGAAATGATCGTTACAGAGTTCTATATTATCAAAGCCCGGCAAACATAAAGAAGTCATAAACTATGATAGATTACAAAAGCAAATTTAATTCAATTTTTTTATCGCTGGTAAAATACGGCAGGTTACTATGGAAATACTTGTCGTTTAGCCTTGCTGATAATTATTTCTCCATCGCCAAAGTCGTCTCTATATCAATTGAAGATGATGGCATTTATTTTATCTCCGGGACAAAGATATTCTGGAAGGTATCAATTGATTATTTTAAAAAATTCCCATTGGAAGAAAACAAAGAACTTACTCCGGAATATTTTTCCACGGTAGTTTCTAAAAGTGTCGGCGAAATGGAAGCAGCTAAAGCTTCATTTATCTTGAGTATACCCAGATCGTGGACAATCGTGCAAATAGCCGAATTTCCCGTAACAGTTAAGGATGATTTAGCCAATGTAATTCGTTACGAGCTTGATCGTCTTACACCACTGACACCCGAAAACGCCTATTATGATTACAAAGTAATTGAAGAACATCAGGATAAAATAAAAGTCTTATTGAGTGTAGCCAGAGCTGACCGGATAAATCCTTTTCTGGAAGCTCTGCGCGGTAAAAACATAAAAATTGAAAAAATAAGCATCAGCGCTTTTGTGCTCAAAAAGCTGATTAAAGATACTTACAAAAGCAAAAACTCAATTTTTGTGTCCGCAAAGGAAAAGTCTTATGAATGTGGCGCGATTATCAATGATTTTACTGTCGTCTCCATATCGGGCACGGTACAGTCTATGGATGATTCTCAGATTGATAAAATCATCAAAGCAACACATCCGCTTATTGATCTTATGACAAAAAACGGCAAACAGGTAAAATTCGTAATCAATACTGATAAAAACCTCTATAAACTAGTTTTCGAAAAACTGTCTAAATTTCCGGTTCTCAATTTGAACCGGGATACTAAACTCAACCTGCCGAAAAGCAACAAAGATATTTCTTCTTTTGCCCTTGGCTACTTTTTTGAAACAGTTACCGCCGATCAAAATGAATTTAATTTATTGTCTGTTAAAAACGGGAAAGAAAAAAAGATGCCGTTTATTGTAACCGCAATATTACTTACGGTAATTCTTTTAATTGGTGCGTTCTATCTCTTATCTCCCATCATTGCCGGTCAACAAAGTATCGAACAGATAGATGAACGCATAAATTCGTTAAAACCCGAAATAAAGAAAATAGAAGCATTAAAAAAAGAGATTGAAACAATATCATCGGAAATTAAAGCAATTAATAATTTCAAAAAACATAACATACCTGCAATCGATATTTTGAAAGAAATCACGAAAATATTACCGGCTAAAACATGGCTCACAAGAGTAAGGATTTCTGAAAATGTGGTTGAAATCGAAGGGTATGCTTCATCAGCTACGGAAATTATTTCCAAACTGGAAAATTCCAGGTATTTTCAAAAAGCAGAATTCATGTCTCCCACGTTCCGGGATCAGCGGCAAAATAATGAGCGTTTTGTAATTAAAACTGAACTGAAAAATGAAAATAAACCGACCAGGCAAGAAGAAACAGGCAAAAAAAATGAAAAGAAAAAGTAATTTTTTAATTATAGCCATTCCTTTAATAATTATACTGACTGCGGGAGTAATTTATGAATACGTAATAAAAGGTATCCGTGAAGAAGTCAGCTCTGTCAATGATTTGAAGATGGTAAAAATACAAACTTTGCAAAAATACATGGATGCAATTAATCAAAAAAGCGATCTGGAAAAGCAAATTCTGGCGCTTAAAGATTTGCGCCAGAGCGAGAATATTAAAATTATGGCAGCGCAAACACCGGCTATCGCAGCTGCTAATCTGCAGGATTCGGTTAAGATAATTATTGCGGGCAGAGGCGGTACGATCAATTCTGAAAGAGTGGAAAAACCTGAAGAACTGGGAACATTTAAAGTCACTCATGTAGTATTGGATGTTATCTTTCCTGATATTAGAGCTCTTTCCGATACTCTTTTTGCAATTGAAACGCAGACTCCTTATTTGGTTGTCAAAGAAATGGATGTTCGGGTAAGAAATTACACTGATCCCAGAGACTTGATTGCAAAAATAAAAGTTGCGGCATTAACAGGTGTGCAATAAACATGAGATCGATGAAAAGTTTTCTAAAAAATATTAATGTTTTTAATATATTGCTTTTAATATTGGCAATATTTTTATATTTTGAACTGGAAGGATTGCTTGTTAATAAAAATACTTTTTCATTTACGAAATCAAAAGAAGTTTCGACCGGGAATGAAGAAAAAGTAATTGATGAAAGTATCGCCAAGTATTCGGACTATGCTGTCATAACAGAAAAAAATCTTTTTAACCCTCTTAGAAAAATGCTTTCAGAAATAAAAGAAGATCAACAAATGGCCACGCCGGATATTATTCTTTTTGGAACTTTAATTACAGGTGATAAAAAAATAGCCTATATCGAGGATAGAAAAAGCCCCTACTCCACGCAGGGAAGAGGGAAAAGACAAGTTGCAGTCAATGAGGGAACGATGATTGCCGGATATAAATTAGAAAAAATTAACGCAGAATCAATATTACTGGTTCATGGTGAAAATAAAATTACGGTCACTTTAAATACTAGAAAAGAAAGGACGCAAAATGAAGCACAGGCAAAGACAGCTTTAACCGGTGCTTCACCCGATTTAACATCCCGACAACCGGTTCCACCCGTGCAACTACAAACAAGGCACAAGCCTTATATGCCACCGCTACCACCATTACCTCCGAAACCAGTCGTAAATACAAAGTAACGGCAAGTATTGTCTGAAACTTTATAGAAGTCTGAGTTCTTACCTGAACAAATCTTCCTTTTCGTCGCCCATGCCGCCGGCTTTATCTTGTGGCATAGCGTCATCCAAAAAGGCTTCATTAATTCCCTTTTCCAAAATGCCGGCGGGTTTCCCTGTCTGAGAATTAACTTTCATAAAAACAATGCCCTGGGGAACAGGGAAAGATTCCACAGGTGTATTCTGCAGAGCCTTTTCCATAAAATAAAGCCAGAT
>AWGX01000150.1 GCA_000495415.1 Smithella sp. ME-1
CGTTATCCTTTAAAATCGAAATGGCATTAATAATTTACTCAGCCGCTTTAAGTCTGATGGAAAATACAGTGCCCTGAGAAGAAACTGATTCAACACCGATATTGCCGCCATGTTCTTTAATGATTTTCTGACAGATGGCCAGCCCCAATCCCGTGCCTCTCTCCTTGGTCGTAAAAAATGGCTTAAAAATATCTTTGATTTCTTTATTATTGATTCCGATTCCCGTATCTCGAATAGTCACTGTTATCATCCCTTCAGATTCCAGTTCCTCACCGGACGTACGAAAAGTCAAAGTGCCTCTCTGCGGCATTGATTCAATTGCGTTTAGCGCTATATTTAAAATTACCTGTATAAATTGCTGTTCGTCTATTTTCACTTCGGGAATGTTTTCATCCAAATCCTGGACAATGGCAATTTTTTCCACCAGTTTATTTGCAGCAATAATGGAAACGGCTTTTTTAATAACCAAGTTGATATTCTGATATCTGAGGTTAAGCTTGTATGGACGCGCGTAATCAATGAGCTGACTGACGACATTGTTCAATCTGTCTGTGCCCTCAACAATAACATTCAGGAGTTCCTGCTGCTCCTGAGTGGATGCTTCCGATTTCAGATACTGCGCCGCTCCTTTGATGGAGCCCAGCGGATTACGGATTTCATGGGCA
>AWGX01000151.1 GCA_000495415.1 Smithella sp. ME-1
TAAAGCAGCCCAGCCTACTCCATCCGGAGCCAATGTACCCATCTTGACAATATACTCAAAATCGCCATTAGGTTTCATACGTTTCAAGTGCTGTGCGCCAGGAATGTTTGCATACTTTGACTTTTCCAGCATTGTAGCCGCATCCGCAGACCACCCTATTAATAAAACCGCTAACCCAACGCACAGAAGCCACACAATTTTCTTGCATTTCATAAAAAACCCCCTCCTGTTTTTTTATTGTTATATAGTCATTTACTGTAATCCACAGAACATTGCTGTCTTTGCGTGACGTATTACCGGCAGAACTTCAGTTTAATTACTTCTTAAAATCTACTTTTAGATAATTTAAAAATAAACTTACAGTGTGAAAATTTAAACTTAATCCTGAAAGAAAATTAACTTATAAAATACTTTAATTTAATAGTGATACTTAATATACAGAAACTGTATTGGGAAGATATAATACCTGCTATGCGTGTGATCATGTGAGTGAATTCCCTCTAATATTTTAACATAAGAAAACTACTCAAATATAACTGAAATGTGACATTTTTTTCATCTTTTAATACTTTATTATTTTTTTGTCAACAAATAATTTTAGTCGCTAATAAAATTATTTCTGTTTAAAGAGACTACTCCATAGGTTGACGCATAGTAAAAGAACCTAAAAGCATTGCCGAGTGATTTCAGACAAATTTAATCGCGTATATGCACAGAATAGCCGCTATACGATGCAGAAGAATGAGAAATGAAATAATGTAAACAAGTTTATATTTAAAAGTACTCGCACGAAAATATACTTAGAATTTCAATATTGGTTTTGTTGACTTTGAGTCAAAGTGCCTGTTTAATTCACCCATAGTTTATTCCTTTAGTTTTTCTTCCAGCGGGCCGGTTTCGTGATAAAGGCTAGTGCTTTTCCCCAAATCAAAACAATTCTCTAATCCACAAGATTTCAGGGCCTCTTCTACAAAGTTACAGCAATTATGGGTTACAGGATTATATTCGAATACTTTTGTCCGTTTCCCGGCTTTTAGCGTATTTTCAGGATTGTAACTTCCAGCATATCTGCGCAGGCAATCCTGATACCATTGAGTTGTTTTTCTGGTGGATTTATTAACAATACAAATTGGCATTGTTGCATAATTGAGCCCTTTACTATCCAGTTTTGCCCGTTCATTTTTGTCGGTAAATTCCACAATATCCATTTGATCTCTGATCATCCCTAATAAAGATATTGACGCTCCGCTTTGATGATAATCTTTCATGCCAGCTTTTTTTAAATCAGACAAAGATTGCAGTTCAATCTGATAAAATGAATTTGAATCTGTTTCGATACGAATGGCACAGTGAGAAAAGATCCCGCTCCACATTTTATAAAGTTCCAGCGTAGGCGCTTTAACTATTTTTGAAGCATAGGCTGTTGGCCCATACTTTTCTTTAAACGATTTAATCTTTTCATCAATTGATTCTTGATTTACTATAGAAAAGCCGCCTTTAGGAAGATCGGAATCTTCAAAAAAAGAATATACAACATTAGAGGACACATTAGTTTCAATTTGGGTTTCGCCTCTGCGGTTTGCTTGTCTGCCTTCCTTCGTTTTGTTGCTGGCTATGGGTTTTTGGTAATCATAGCCAATCACGCGAATGCGTGAACTGTCAACACCAAACTTCCGGACAAGATATGCTTTTATATTAGCGGCACGACGGTAGGAAAGTTTAACATTGACCAACTCTTTGCCGACATTATCCGTATGTCCAAGGATAATCAACGACGTTGAGGCATATTTGCTCATCGCATCGGCAATTCTCTTAATGTCATTATGATACTTTGGTTTAATGTTTGCTTTACCGGTATCAAATTGTACATTCAGAGTAATGGAAACATCTTCCGACACAGGTTCCGCTTTAGAAACTGTTGTCTGCTCTATTGCGGAGCCAGTTTCTTTTACAGGCGTTACCTCTTCTGGAACTTCAACAGGTTGAGACGGGTGAGCAGCTATCGGGTTATCAATCTTCTGCGAAGGCTGGCTTGAATTCAATTCCGGATTGACATCTGTAGCGTTAAATGGGGCTATGGATTTTTGAGAAGCACAACTGACAAGCAATAAACTCATCATCAAAGATGAAACCATTTTCAAGATATTTCTTTGCATGATTTATCTCCTGCAGTTAGCTTTTCAAGCATCCGTTAATTTGACGACAAAACAAATCCTAATAACAGTTTTTCAGTTGCTCACTGCTTGCCCATTTCGAGCCTATTCTCCGTCGGCATAGCAATCCCCCTTTACTCAATGCGGGATTTAAAACCGCCTGTCAATCCGTCGCAGGACTTTGTGAATAACATGAAGAAAGTAAAAAGAGCGGCCGATTCCTGGATCACAACTGCAGTGCTATGTGAACGGTATCGGCTTCTCCCTTAACGTAGTGGGTTTTGAAGCCACGTTTCTGAGCGAATTTGAGCATCTTGTTGTTGCTCGGAAGCACGATGCCCTCCATCGTTTTGAACCCGCACTCGCGTGCCGTATCTTCCAGGGAAGTCATCAACAACCCCGCCAAACCGCTGCCATGCCAGGCATCGTCCACCGTTACACCAAACTCACAACTACCCGGAAATTCAGTGTTTACATAGCGCGCTACTCCGATTTCCAGCTCTTTATCCTCACTCATGATGGTGGCGACAAAAGCCATATGCCGGTCATAATCGATTTCGGTGAAATACTTGAGCTTCTTCGGCGACAGTTCCCGTATCGACGCCATGAATCGGAAATAGCGGGATTCTTTCGAGAGGTGCCGTATAAACTCCTGCTCCATGCCGGAGTCATCGATTCGGATCGGCCTGATGGACACGGTCGTATCTTTTAAGAATACACGTTTTATAAGATCTTGTTTTTTCATCGTTGAACCATAATAATTTCAGCCTTAAATTTAAATAATTAGATAGAACCGGCGTCATTCAGTGCAATCTGGATTGATATGGTTTGCCTTTTCCTTTATCTTTTCTTTCATGCGCATCTCCCTTCTGGTTTTTGCCTCCAGATTTTGACGTTGCTCCTCCTCTGTCTCTATGATCAGCGGGGGGAGCAGCATAGGTCGGCCACTTTTGTCAAGGGCTACAAAGGTCAGATAGGCGGTTGACGTATGATGTATGCGTCCCGTCATGATATTTTCTGTCTCCACATGAACCCCAATTTCCATAGATGTTTTCCCTACGAAGTTCAGACTCGCTTGTGCAGTCAAAAGATCCCCGACAAAAACCGGATAATGAAAGTCCAGCCGGTCAATGGAGGCCGTAACTGCATTGGCCCTTGCGTGACGAACCGCAACGGCGAGGGCCGCGGTATCGATGAATTTCATGATAACCCCGCCATGAACATTTCCTGCAAGATTTGCATCTTGAGCATTCATTTGCTGAGTCATGATGATGCTACTGTCTTTACTTCTTTTTCCTTCCACGTTCACACTCCTATGGCTTCTGACTATTCCAATATGACGAAGTTACTGC
>AWGX01000152.1 GCA_000495415.1 Smithella sp. ME-1
CTTGTGAAATTTGAGTCTCATTACTATTAACTATTCACTATTCACTGTTTTTTTATCTTTTTTCTTTCCATCAAAGTATGCTGACAATATTTTGCGGGCAACCGGAGCGGCAACCGCACCGCCGCCGCCGGCATGTTCCAAAATCACAGCAACTGCTATTTCGGGATTTTTTAACGGAGCGTAGCAAGCAAACAAAGCATGATCTTTTTGAAAAGCGGCCAGCCTTTTAGCCCGGCGGGCTATTTCATTTTCCGGTAATCCTAGAACCTGAGACGTTCCGGTCTTGCCGCAGACATCAACACCTGATAATTTTGCATTTTTACCGGTGCCTCCCGGTTCATTAACCACGCCCCATAAGGCACTGTTTAGAATTTCAACTGTTTTAGGACTTAATTTTAATTCACCTTCTTTTTCCGGCAGAAACTGTTTATATAATTTACCATCCGTGGTCTCGATGTATTTGACCAAACGCGGGCGCCACAGAGTACCTCCATTGGCAAAAGCACTGAAAGCATTGGCCAGTTGCAGCGGAGTAACTAAATTAAATCCTTGCCCGATAGATATGGATATCGTTTCCCCCATCAGCCAGGGACTTTTTTTCCGTTTTAGTTTCCAATCTTTCGTAGGCACCAAACCACTTTTTTCATTAGGCAAATCAATACCGGCGACCCCCCCCAGACCAAAACGTTTCGCATACTCGGCTATCTTGTCCACCCCGAGCATTTTTCCGACTGTATAGAAATATACATCGCATGATTCCACAATCGCCTGATGCAGATTAACGGAACCATGGCCTCCTTTTTTCCAGCAACGGTATGTCCTGTTACCCAAAGTAAAAGAACCGTTGCAGAATATTTTTGTTTCGGGATTGATGACTCCTTCTTCCAGAGCGGCAGCGGCAACAATAAGCTTGTAGGTTGAGCCAGGAGGGTATTGTCCGGAAATTGCCTTATTGGATAAAGGGCACAACGGATTATTTTTCAGTTTTTCCCATTGTTCATAAGAAATTCCGCTGTTGAATAAATTAGGATCAAAAGAAGGCGCGCTGAACATGGCCAGAATCGAACCATCACGCACATCCAGAACAACAGCCGCTCCGGATCTTCCTGAAAGGGCCTCTCCCGTCGCTTTCTGCAAATCAGCGTCAATATTCAACACGATATTGCAACCGGAAACGGGATCAATCCGTCCGAGATTTTTTATCTCTTTTCCGTATACATTAACCTCGACTAGTTCCGCGCCGCGGCGGCCACGGATATAAGAATCGAAAAACTTTTCCACTCCATGCTTACCCAAAACATCGCCATAAGTGTATCTGCCGTCGTTTTTTCCCAAATCCTCCTTGCTGATTTCACCCGTATAGCCTATGATTGGAGCCAGCATTTCTCCATTCAGATATAAACGAATCGGTGAAACATCAATATATATGCCCGGCAAATCCAATGCATTGGTTTCAATCAGTGCTATTTTTTCCATGCCCACATTTCTTTCCAGCTTTACGGGCAAATAAGGTTTTGTGGTTTTAGAAACAGACTGATCATATGAAAGCTCCAGCGAATTATTTCGATAGAGATTTTTAAGTTTTTCAATGGATAATTCATTGCCTTTGTTCTTGTTGGGTATATAAATCACATCGAATGAAGGTTTGTTGTCTACAAGAACAACACGGTTGCGATCCATAATCAGGCCGCGAAGAGGTTTGAGATTACGAAAACGAACAGAATTGTTTTCTGATTTTTGCCTGAATTCATCTCCCTTGATGATCTGTAAATATCCCAATCTTACAAGTAGGAGGAAAAGGGCAATCAACAAAACAGACCCGACTACATTAAATTTCTGCTTGAATTGAGACGGTTCTTGTCCACTGAGCAGGTTAGGCTGTTTTTTCATAGAAAAACACCTCCACCCTGCGCATCATGTAAAAAAACACGGGAGCAAACAGACCGACAATCAAATCTTTCGGTAAAAGAACAGAATACATGTTTTCCAATACACTGATTTTAAAAGCTAAATGATAAATTAAAATTACCATGAGATCTTCGAGAAAAGCGCAAAGGAAACTGAACAAAGCAATAATATGCATTTTTTCGGCAGCCAGTCGACCGGAAGCAAAAAATGAAAATAAAAAAATGACGATATAAATAAAAGTGAATAATCCCAGCACCGAACCGGCCACACAATCAAACACAAACCCGAGAACGAATGCTAAAAATGCTCCCCTGACTAAATCAAGACGGAATCCGGCGTAAATAACGACTATTAACGATAGTTCAAACGATAACCGGCCGGAAAAAACTACATTGGTAATAGTCGATTGCAGGATTACCAATACTATCGATAAAAATGGCAGTAAAAAAAAATAAATCATTTCTGTTTAGTTTTTATTTTCCGAGGAAGCTAAAACCAATACTTCCTCCAATTTGGAAAAATCAACGAACGGAGCAACATTAATTTTTAAAAAAAGGCTGGCTTCAAGCCGATCAACATGACTGACTTGACCAATTAGCAAACCCTTGGGGAAGACCCCGCCTATGCCGGAAGAAATAATAACATCCCCTACCTGAACATCCTGAGTTTTGGAAATATATTTCAGTAAGAGCCCGCGGGAACCTGCGCCGCTGATAATTCCCTGCATTCGCGTTCGCTGCACAATAGCGTCAATATTACTGTTTTCATCAATAAGCAACAGAACTTTGGAAGCATGCCAGGAAACATCAACCAAACGGCCGATTAATCCGGGCGGTACAACAACGGGCATGCCGACTTTAAGGCCGTTAATCGTACCCTTATCAATCAATATGATTTTAGAAAGAGCAGCCTGTTCTCTTCCAATTACACTGGCGCAAATAAATTGATAATTATAATCATTAGTGAGAGATAAAAGTTTTTTAAGTCTTTGCGCTTCCAGATAGCCTTCCTGATATAAAATTAGTACCGCTTTGAGATCGTTGATTTTCTTCTTTAAATTTTTATTTTCTTCTTCAATGCCGATCAGAAAAATATAGCGCAGCCAGGCATCCTTTATATTGCGGATAGAAACGCTCACACCTTTTTGTACAGGCGCAACCGTCTCTAATACGATTTTGCTTAAGAAACCTCTTCCCGCTCCATACTTTAAATTAAAAAAAAGCATTATGAGCGCAATGACAAGAAGAGCAATGATCAAGATAGCTGTTTTGTATTTCCTTAAGAAAAACATTTTTTACCCAATAGGGAAATAATTATAACGCTACATCGAACGCTATCTGCCAGAATAAATTGTATTATGTCCCGGACGTTTTTTAAACTTGAAGAGCAATATCTTTGAGCACATTGAGTTGATCTAACGCTATCCCTGCACCTCTGGCCACAGCGGACAGAGGATCATCAGTAATAGTAATGGGCAATCCTGTTTCTTCACGAATAAGGATATCAATATTTTGTAACAGGGCTCCTCCACCTGTCAAAACGATGCCACGATCAACAATATCACCGGCAAGTTCCGGAGGAGAGTTTTCCAAAGTGTCTTTTACCGCATCAACTATAAAAGTTACCTGTTCATTGATAGCCTCCCTTATTTCTTCTGAATTAGTTTCAGTAATCTTGGGAATTCCCGAAATCAGATCGCGCCCCTTTATGGAACCAACTTTAATTTCTTCAAAAGGATAAGCGCATCCAATCTCGATTTTGATAATTTCCGCCGTTCTTTCTCCAATAAGCAGATTGTGTTTACGCTTCATGTACTGAACAATTGCTTCATCTATCTTATCACCGGCAACCCTTACCGACTTGGAATACACGATTCCGGAAAGGGAAATAACGGCAACTTCCGTCGTTCCTCCACCAATATCCACTATCATTGAACTTGTCGGCTCGGAAACCGGTAAACCGGCTCCGATGGCTGCAGCCATCGGTTCTTCTATAAGGTAAATTTCCCTGGCGCCAGCCGATTCTACAGCCTCACGCACAGCTCGTCGTTCTACCTGTGTTATTCCCGACGGCACGGCGACAATAATTCGTGGCCGTACCAAAGACTTGCGATTATGTACACACAAAATGAAATGTTTCAGCATTGCTTCAGTCATATCGAAATCGGCAATGACACCATCCTGCATTGGTCTGATAGCAACAATATTACCGGGAGTACGCCCCAGCATGTTTTTGGCTTCACTGCCTACCGCGAGCACTTTTTTCATTCCTCTTGAATCCTGATGTACAGCTACAACAGATGGCTCATTTAAAACTATCCCTTTATCTTTGACATAAACAATAGTATTGGCAGTGCCAAGATCAATAGCAAGATCGTTGGAAAATTTTCCCAGAACATAATCGAATAGCATTTATCCTCCTGTTTTTTCACAATTAAATAATAATTCCCCCCATAGAGTTTTTTCTATACCGTATTTCACTATCCTAATCAACGCCTTTTTAAATTATGTTTGCATTTTGCAAATGACTATAATAATAAGGCAAAAGTTTATTTGGTATCGAACAAATTCATTATCCTTTCGAGGTGATTTTATGCTGAAATTTTTCCGCGAACATGCACGCGGCTGGTTCATGATTGCCGTTATAGGAATCATTATTATTGTTTTTGTGCTTTACTTCGGCTCCAGCAGAGACAGCCGTACTGCAAACGCAATTGCCATAGTCGATAAAAAAGTAATCAGCGAAGCTGAGTTTCACAACGAATATGAAAAATTGGTGGATATGGCAAGACTTCGTCTAGGTGCAAAGCTTACTCCGGAGATACTTAAGAAAATGGATCTCAAGCGAAAAGCTCATAATGATTTATTGAACCGGTATATCATTGCCGCCAAAGCTGCCGATTTAAACATTGAAGTTTCCGATGAAGAACTAAGAAACATGATTATGTCAACGCCGGCATTACAGACAAATGGTGTCTTTGATGAACGCAAATACCGGCAGATACTTCGTTATAATAGACTCTCCGCCGAAGATTTTGAAAATCTCCAAAGGTTCGATTTGATTGCGAATAAAATTGAATCGATAGTGCGCGAAGGTATAAAAATTTCGGGCCAGGAAGTTTATGATTTGTATGCTTTGCAGAATCAGAAAATTAACATTAATTTTGTGCAAATTTCCGGGAAAGATATCAGAAAGAAAATTACTCCGACCCAACCCGAATTGGAAGATTATCTAAAGCGTAACAGCAACCTATTTCGTGTTGCCGAACAGATAAAAATCAAATATCTTTCTTTTAAAGGGGCGGATAAAGGAAAGCAAAACGCACATCTGGAAGCAAAAAAAGCACGGGATGTCATCTATCAGGAAAACAACATGGAAGACTATGCTAAAAGAAACAATCTGACTGTTCATTATACCGATTTCTTTCCGATAAACAAACTGCCGTCAGAATTAACATCGATTAAAAATATAGCCGAAGAACTTCTTGATTTGCGGGAAAAAGATGTCAGCAAAGTCTTAACTACGGAAAACATCTATTACCTGTTGCAAGTTCTTGATAAGAAAGCATCTTATGTGCCGAAACTCAACACAATAGAAAATGAAGTCAGGGGTAACTTTATAGAAAGCGAAACACAAATTCTCGCCGGAAAAGAAGCACAGTCAATTTTGGAAAAACTTAAATCAGGAGAAAGTCTGGATAAAATATCCAAAGAAAATGGTTTAAAAGTTATCGAAACAGGATTCTTCCAGCCTGGCAACACTATTCCCAAGTTGGGATCTAACGAGAATGTCGCTGAAATTCTTTTTCAGCTTTCTACTAATAAACCATATGCGGAAAAACCACTTCTCTTTAACAATACTTATGTAATATTAAAACTTAAAGATGTGAGCAAGCTGGATGAGAAAGATTTTGAAGCAAAAAAACCCATGTACCAAAAGATACTGATTTCCATCAAAAGAGAAGAAGCCATGCAAACATGGTTGGAAGGCAATAAAGAAGCCATGATCAAGGGGAAAAGGATTAAAATTAAGAAAAAAGTAGAGGATCTATAAAAAAACAGGGAATTGGGGATCTTCCCCTTTCGTTTTCAAAGGATAACGAGGC
>AWGX01000153.1 GCA_000495415.1 Smithella sp. ME-1
ATTGATCAATGCCTCGAAAGTAAGTTCCCCCTCGTAAGGTACAGCCACATCGGCAAAGTTTCCTTCCAGCGATCTTTCTTCAAAAGCCGAAACGTGCGGACCGCCAATGACTATCAGCGCATCAGGAAGTATAACTTTTAAATTTTTTGTAATGTATGGAAGGCTGTATGCGTTGGTAGTCAACATACTCAATCCGACTACATCGGATCCGAATTCTTTAGCCTGTCTTACAATCTCATCATCCGGTGTGTTATTTACCTTCTGATTAATAATACGTATCTCAACATTGAATTTCTGCCTGATATACGCAGCGATATACATTAGTCCGAGAGGCGGTGTCGTGCCTAAAACCGATTTGCGAAATCCAAGGCTGGCAAGGAATATTTTTAAAGG
>AWGX01000154.1 GCA_000495415.1 Smithella sp. ME-1
GGCAAAAACATTATGGACTCCTGTAGTAGTATTATTCCAAGTCACAGAAACATTTTCATATTCGCCGGGCTGAATATCCTTTGTTGTTTTGGTCGCACCGATAAATATGCCGCCACTGGCAGGATCGCCATCATAGAAATTTACATCAACATTTAATGGCAACACAAAAGCGCCACCATTCCCCAGGCGTGCCGAAATTTTGACAGAAGAAGGAAAATTTGTGCTGTCTGCTGTGATATAAGATAAAGTCGCATCAGATATGCCCATGATGGGTACATTACAGCGGTAATTGTTATAAATATCCCAATTGTTTTGTTCAATACGGGGAATAGTACCATTATCATTGATATTGGTGATATGATAATTATACTGATTCCATATCTGGCGCGTATTGACCCAATTGTCATTTGCATCTTCTAAAACTACTATACCGGGGTTTCCTATTTTATTGCCGGAAACAATAATTTCCGCGTGTTTGTCATTATCAACATCTACGACTACAGGATATTCCGTTGCTGTGGCGGATGTGTTGGCCATCTGATAAAGTAACTGGCCATTCCTGCCGTCGTATATTTTCAAATATTGCTCATCATTATAGACAACATTCGGATTTCCATCACCGAAAAAATCAAAAACTGTTGCAGAAGTAGACGAAGAGCTGCTCTCTTGAATTGAT
>AWGX01000155.1 GCA_000495415.1 Smithella sp. ME-1
AAAAAACAAAAAACAGGCATCAGATATGCTCAGAAGACTAAGTGGACGCGAGCACAAAGTGTTTACCGGTTTTACAATTGCTCATGCAGCTACTGAAGTTTGTCAGACTAAAGTCGTTCAATCCGCCGTAAAATTTAAAATAATCAGCCCTAAAGAAATAAAATGGTATATTTCTTGTGATGAACCATACGACAAAGCCGGTGGATATGCTGTACAGGGCAAAGGCGCCTACTTCATTCAATCGATCCGCGGTTCTTATACAAACGTGATCGGGCTGCCGCTTTGTGAAGTTTTGGAGGTGCTTATAAAGCTCAACGCCATCAATTTTCAGTCCCGCTAGAAGGTCTTTGACCTTCTAGCGGGATCGCTCAAATGAGCCATAACGAGGCAAATTTTATGGAAGCAGACATTGCCGCCAATATAAATGCAATCAAGCAAAGGATAGCTACCGCTGCGATAAGGTCGAAACGCGCTCCTGATTCCATTAAACTCTTAGCGGTAACTAAAACTGTATCTCCATTATACATCAACAAAGCCATTGACGCAGGCATTTCCATGTTCGGAGAAAATTACGTTCAGGAAGCGAAAGAAAAAATCGCTGTTACAGAAAGAAATGTTCAATGGCATATGATCGGACATCTCCAGACCAACAAAGCGAAATATGCCGTCAAACTATTCGATTATATTCATTCGGTTGATCGCCTTGATCTGGCCCGGGAACTGGATAAAAAAGCCGGTCTAACCGGTCGCAAAATAAACATTCTGATTGAAGTCAATGTAAGCGGTGAAGAAACAAAAAATGGTATTCCAGTTGATGCAGCCATTACCCTGATTAAGGACATTTCCCGGATGCAGAATCTTTCCGTGCGGGGACTAATGACAATGGCACCCTACTTAGCTAATCCGGAAGATGCCCGTCCGTATTTTAGAGCTTTGAGAAATCTTCGCGACAGTATCATCAGTGAAGGAATTACCGGTACTCATATGGAGGAACTTTCCATGGGTATGACTGATGATTTTGAAGTCGCTATTGAAGAAGGCGCAACAATAGTTCGCATCGGCAGGG
>AWGX01000156.1 GCA_000495415.1 Smithella sp. ME-1
ATACGTTGAGGAAGCCGACGACGACGCCAACAAAGTTAGCCGCAGGAAGCGACGTGGTATCAGACGCATTCTTCTTCCAGTGGAAGGGTAAACGCCCTCAAGCCGGCGCGCGGATGCTCACCCTTCAATTTTCTTACCAGTTCACAAAGCGGCTTAATCTTTTCATCGCTCACAGCCATTAACAAAGCGTTATTATTACCCGGCCAATAATGTGTCCCCAGTTTAGGCTCAGTTTCTTCACCTTCACCCATTAATCCACACATTTTGGTATAAGCCTTGAATCCTGCTTCTTTAAAAGCGACGATAATGGCATCATCGGTTTCTTCAGCATAAATAACATAAAACATCTTCATAATCATGTCCCCATTATTAGAAAATATTTTCTAATATTTCCTGCAAAAAGAAATCAGCCAATCTTTTTCTCTTTCTTCGAACGTCTTTTCTTAAAATATTCCTGCCAGTCATCGAATACATCATAAGCAGCCGGCACCACAACCAATGTAAGAATCAGAGAAGTCAACAAACCACCAATAACCGCTATGCCCATCGGAGCACGAGTTTCCGCGCCTTCACCGACAGCGAAAGCTATCGGGAGCATTCCGAAAATCATGGCAAACGTAGTCATAAGAATCGGACGCATTCTTACCGGTCCAGCCTGTAAAATTGCCTCACGGCGCGACATACCCCGTTCACGCAAAACATTTGTATAATCAACGAGCAATATGGCGTTTTTCTTAACCAGACCCATCAGTAGGATCAAGCCTATAATACTGAAGATGTTCAAAGTCTTGCCTGTAATAAAAAGCGCGCCGAAAGCACCGATAAAAGAAAGAGGCATGGACAGTAAAATGGTTACGGGATGAATAAAGCTCTCAAACTGCGCGGCCAGAATCATGTAAGCCATAATAATACCGAGCAGCAAAGCAAAAAGCAGATAGACAAACGATTCCTGCATAACCTGACCCATACCCTGATATTTAGAGAGATAATCAGCCGGCAAGATACGCCCGGCAATCTCATCAAGTTCATTTTTCGCCTCTCCCAAAGCTTTACCTTCCAAGTTGGCAAAAATTGTAATGGCACGCTGACGGTCGACACGGTTGATAACACTGGGACCTGTTCCTTCCTGTACCTTCACAACATTGCCCAGTTCGACAAGTTTGCCGTCGCGGGCGCGGACATAAATTCTTTGCAAGGCATCACTGCTTTCCCTATCATCGGGATTCAGTCTCACTCTGATATCATAACGCTTTCCTTTTTTCTCATCTTTATAGCGGGCAATGTCTAGTTCACCGCCGATTAATAAATTAATTGCCTCGGCAACCGTAGCAACGTCCACTCCCAAATCCGCCGCCTTGTCTCGATCTATGTACACTTTAAATTCCGGTTTACCTGCTTCCAGCGATGTGTCCACATCCACTATTCCAGGTAGTTTAGAGAATTCCGCTATTGTTTGTTTGGCATAAGTCTGCAGGGCGGAGAGATCCTGCCCGCGAATGCTGTATTGAATGGGCACCTGCCTGATTCCACCACCGATCAGTGAAATATCTTCAGCAGATGCTTTCATGCCGGGAAGCTGTTTAAGCTTGGCTCGTGCTATTTTTTTGATATCTTCCTGACTGTACTTACGCTCTGCCTTAGGCTGTAAAGTGACCATAATATTTGCTTTGTTGGAGTATCCCTGATATCCCTGAACGTAAAAGACAGATTTGATCCCTGGTATTTCTTTGATCATTTTCTCCGTATCACCAAAATATCTTTCGACCTGATCAACGGAATAATCAATTGGTGCTTCCATGCGTATGATAAAATTGCCCTGGTCCTCGGGCGGAAGAAATTCTTTGCCTAAACCAAACCGGGCAATTAAAATACTTAATCCAAAAATTATGATAGCTCCCGCCAGTATGGTTTTTCTGTATTCTAGCGAAAACTCCAGAACACGGCGGTAAAATGTTTCCAGTCTTTTATAATTTTTTTCCAGAAAATTTCCTGATCTTTTCCAGAAAGACCACCGGGCAATATAGTTGCCGCGTTTACCGGAACCGGAAACAGGAGTATTATGAGGTTTTAGAAAAATTGAGGCCATCATCGGTGTAAGGGTAAAAGATACCAGCAATGACACCATGACGGCAAAAACAATGGTCAAGGCGAACTGCAGAAAAAATCGGCCGATGAGCCCTTTCATGAAAGCAACCGGTAAAAATATGGCCACAATAGCCAGTGTCGTGGCCATGACCGCTAAACCGATCTCTGATGTGGCGAATTTGGCCGCCTCTCTGGGCGCCATCCCTTCTTCCACATGACGATAGATATTTTCAATGACAATAATCGCGTCGTCAATCAAAAGACCTACCGAAAGCGACAGGGCCAGCATCGTCAAATTATTGAAGGTAAATCCGAAAGCATTAATTATCGCGAAAGTTGAAATTATGGAGACAGGCAGAGCCACCGCGCTGATTAAAGTCGTGCGCATATTTTTCAGAAAAAGGAAAACTGCAAAAATCGCGAAAAGACTGCCGAGAATTAAATGCTTTTGTACCTCGTCTATGGAACGAACAATAAAAAGAGACTGATCCACCGCAATGTTGATTTTCATTCCCGGAGGCAGTGTTTTGTTAATTCTTTCCACTTCCTTTTTTACGCGATCGGCAACAGCAACTGTATTCGTCCCTGATTGTTTCTGTATTCCCATACCGACAGCAGGAATGCCGTTGAAACGGGCAATGGTTCTTCTTTCTTCCGTACCGTCTTCCGCCTTGCCGATATCCTTTATTTTTACCGGAACTCCCTTGTAGTAGCTGACAATCAAATCGTTAAAATCAGGAATCCGGGCAAACTCGCCCTTAATCCGGACAGTATATTCCTTGGTTTGTGTTTCGATGCGTCCGCCGGGCAACTCGATATTCTCACGCTTAAGGGCAAGAACAACATCTGAAGGAGCAATACTATAGGCCTGCATCTTAGCCGCGTCCAGCCAGATGCGTACCTGTCTGAGCCGTAAGCCGTAAAAGTTGACATTGCCGACGCCATTGATTCTTTGAAGCTGTTCTTTCAAAACTTCATCAGCGTAGGTGGAAAGATCACGAATAGATTTGTTCCCTGAGAGATTCATAAATAAAATCGGTGTTGAATCGGGATCAACCTTGGCAATTCTTGGTTCTTCAATATCATCAGGTAATTTATTACGGATTTCGGATACTTTTTCGCGCACATCCTGAACAGCCTGATCAATATTGCGCTCCAGCACAAATTCCACAACCGTACGGGAAATACTTTCCGTGCTGGTGGATTGAATGGTTTTCACACCGTTGATCGTGTTGATAGCTCCTTCAATTCTATCCGCCACGTCAACATCCATGACATCGGGACTGGCACCCTTAAGCGTGGTCGTGATGGTGACAATAGGAAAATCAACTTTGGGAAAGAGATCAACACCTATACTCGGGTAACTGACGACACCCAGCACGACCAGGGCCATAATGACCATGGTGGCAAATACCGGACGTTTTACCGATGTATCAGCGAGCCACATTAACCTTTACTCCTTCCGACAAATTATTCTGACCGATCACGACAACCTGTTCTTTTTCCTTCAGACCTTCAATTATCTCTATGTCCTCTCCGTATTTGTTGCCTGTTTTTACAGTTCTTGCATGCGCCACATTTCCTTCCACTACAAACAGAGTGATGTTTGAGTTATCGTACATCAAAGACGTCAGAGGAGCTACAACGACATCTCGCGGCGCGCCCGTATAAATTGTAATCCTGGCAAACAATCCAGGTTTCAGCAAAAGATTAAGGTTGTTAACAATGGCCTCAGCCCGCAGTGTTCTCGTTCTTTCTTCAACATTGGGATAAAGCAGATTAACCTTGCCCTTGAATTTTTTATCGGGAAACGAATCAACGGTAAAGACAACTTCCTGACCTGTTTTCAAACTGCCAATATCTTTTTCGCTTATTGTAAAATTCAGCTTTAATAAATCAACTTTGATTAATTGAAATAATGGTGAACCGGTTCGCACAAAATCACCGGCAGATACTCTCTTCTCTTTCACCATACCATTCAGTGGCGAGTATATTTTTGTCCGGAAAAGCCTTTCTCTGGACGTGTCCAGTGTAGCCTTTGCTCTGGCCAAATCGGCTTCCGCCAGAGCAACTCTTGTAGATATATCATCAAACTGCTGCTTCGTAATCAGCTCTTCCTTGAACAAAGCTTCCTTTCTCTGATATTCAGATTTTACATTAGCCAGGTTGGCCTGTGCCTGCTTTAAGGCCGCTTCCGCTCTTTTTTCATCCAGAACATAATCAACCTGATTAATTTCCGCCAGAAGCATTCCTCGACTCACAGCATAGCCTTCTTCCGCTTTTATACTTTTGACAATCCCTTCAACTTCAGAACTGACCATCACTTCTTCATCGGCCTTCAAAGTACCGGTCGTTTCAATGTAAGGGCGGATTTGTTTCTTTACCGCAGCTTGAACGCGCACATTGATCAAGGTTTCCTTTTCCACCTTTTTTTCTTTCTTACAGGAAACCAACGGTATAAGAAAAAGTGTCATTATCAGAAATAACAGCAGTAATTTCCCAATCCGGCAAACCATTGTTTTTTTAATAATGAAGCCGGAAAGCTTCTCTGAATTCATTGTATTTATCCTCCTGAAAAATAAACCTGCAAAGCTTGAGTATTATTTGCCGATGTTAACAAACTGCAGCAGTGTTCCGCTGGATTTTTTAACCATCAGATAAGCGAGTTGATAATTATATAACGCTTCCGCTACATTTTTATCCGAAGTCAGAAGCAGTGTATTGGCATCCATAACATCAAGACTGGTCGCCAAACCGTTTTCGAATTGTTTCAAAACAGCGTTGTAATTGTCTTTAGCGAAAGCTCGCTGATCTTCCAGAAATTTCAGCGAACCTTTCAAAGTATCCAGTTGCAGGCATGCCGCGCGCAACTCAATATCAATATTTTTCTTTAAATCATCATAAGCGAGACGCGCCTGACGTTCCTTGGCTTTGGCCTCCTTGTATTCAGCCATTCTCAATCCGCCTTCAAAAAAAGGGAAAGTGAGCGAAGCGCCGGCAAGAACGCTTTCTCTGTTAAGCGTTGAACCAACTGGATACTGATCAGTACCGTTATAGACGGCAAATAATCCCATACTGGGCAAGAACGCGCCGGCGGCATATTTTACCTGCTGCTCGGCCATTTTAGTCTGCATATCGTAACTTTTCAAATCAGTCCTGAAGTCCTGAGCCGTTTGTTTTAAACGATTGATTTCACATGCTTCCGTTGAGGATACCTTTTCATCTTTCAGTCTAAAATCCTGCTCTATTCCTGTCAGGCGGATAAGTGCGGCTCTGGTAAGTTGTAAAGTATTGGTCGCCCGGAGATAATCTGCGCGAGCCCCCGATAATTCTCCTTCCGCGCGCAAAAGAGCGGTTTTGGTCAATTCACCGACCTTTACTCTCTTATCTACAAACTGATGGTATTTTGTTAGCCTCTCCAGATTGGCGTTGGCTATTTCCAGTGCTTTTTGTGCTTTGAGTACATCATAATAAGATGACGCAACTGCCAGCACGAAATCAGATTTCGCCGTATCCAGATCATATTCGCTTTTCGTGATCGTCTGACCGGCAATTTTCAAAACATCGAGTTCACGTGCGCTTAACGAAAAAGACTGGTCGGCGCGTACGCCCCATGTTCCCGATTGCTCCGGTTGAACCAATATGCCCGAAGCAGAATACTTGTCTTCAATAAAACGATTGTAAGTACCGTATGCTGTCATCCGGGGAATTAAAAGCGACCAGGCCTTGTTTTTGCCCAACTGGGCGATATAAACATTCTCCCGAATCAGTTCAATTTTTTCGGAACTTTTTAATGCTTTTTGATAAATTTCTTTAAGTGCATATTCCCGCGCTAATACTTCAGGAACAGACGTAATCGTTAACATCAGCGCAATAATTACATATGACAATTTTTTCTTCATTTTGAAAGCCTCTTGATAAACCACCTGAAAAAGAATTACGGCCAAATAGTTCCCATAGCTCTCTGCAGTTTGGCATAATTTATATTATAATCGCCCAAAGCGTTTGCATACTCCGATTTTGCTTTTGTCAACAAAGTCTGTGCTTCCAGAACCTCCGTTGAGGTAGCAACTCTTTCTTTATATCTCTCTTCAGAAATGCGGAAATTCTCTTCGGCCTGTTCAATCACCTTCAGCCAGACAACAATTTGACTTTCCGTTTCCTGCAATATCAAGTACGCGCTTTTTATTTCTAACGTAATCTTGTCGTTTAATTCTTTCGACGCTTCCATGACCTGATTCTCTTTCGCTTTACTGGCATCTACCCTGAATTTCGTTTTACCCCATTCCCAGAAATTCCAACTGGCCACTGCCATTAAGTACCAGCTTTCCATGTCTTTATAGTCACTGCCATTAACAGAAGGATTATCGCCAAATCTCGTGTAGTTACCAACAACGCTCAAAGTCGGGAAATAATCGCTTTGTGCTAATCGCACTAATTTCCCCGCCTGCGTTGATTTAAGAAATGATATTTTCAGCTCCGTCCTTGTTTGCCTTGAGATATTCAGACACTCTTCAAAAGATTGTTTTGACGGATGATATGTCAGGATATCCTCTATTTCTACCGGCGTAAATATTTCTCGTTTTAATACCGTATTGAAATTAGACTTGGCCAGTTCCACAGCGTTTTTCGCCCTGATCAGTGCTTGTTTGCCGTTGGCCAGCTCAACTTCGGCATGAAGCAAGTCATTCTTGGGAATCATGCCTACTTTGAAATAATTCTTGGCAACATCTCTATGCGCAGTGAGCATTTCAACAGACTGCTGCGCAGCATCCTGAATCCTTTTTGCGCGCAATATATTAAAGTAGGAAATCTTCACTTCCTGCACGACATCCTGATATTTAGCTGTCTCTTCCAGCCGGGCAATATCCTCTCCAATGCTGTTGACCTGATAATTAGCCAGAATACCACCGCCTGCAAAAAGAGGCTGGCGGGCTTCGACGGCCCAGTTGTAATTATCAGCCGTTCCGGCAACGACTTCGCTGCCATCAAGCATATTTAAGGGAGGAGGTGCAGACGACATACCGGTAAATCGGGAAAACGGCGCCTCATTCAACCTGGTATAGCTGTATGATGTATTGAACTTGGGTAAAAATCCGGTAATAGCTTCTCTTTTCAGGGCTCTAGCGCCTTTGGTTCCTTCTTTGGCAATATTTATGGCTGAGCTGTTTTTCAGGGCGATGTCAATGCTTGCATCCAAAGTTAAAGGTGCTTCGGCAAAAACCAAAAGCGGACATAAAACGATTGCGAAAAGCATCAAAACAATCATACGACAATTTTTGCTAATCATATCTTTTCACTCCATTTAAAAAGATGTCCAGAATAAACCCCTTCTTAGAACGGGGAGATTCTGTTGTCGGCATCAACATCCATCTAACCGATGATGCTCTTATCAGATAAAATAAAGCTTCAGCCATATCACGGGAAGGGAGGTGGCGTAACATTCCAGTTTCTATACCCACTTTTAGTAAATTTTCAATAAAGGTTATATGATTATAGTAACCATCCATTATCTTTTCATGTAAAGATGTCATTGATTCCGATAAAGCTACTTTCTCCCCTTTTATAAACAGCAGAAGAAAATCCGCATTCTGTTCGACAAATTGAAGATGCGTATCAATCAGCATTTCGATCTTTCCCATTAAACCTTCAGCCTGCTCTGTTGATTTTCTGACTTCAGTGAACATGAAATCGAGTTTTTCACTGACCATTGTTGTATAAAGATTTTCTTTGCTTTTAAAAAACTGATAGAGTGAACCTGTTGAAAAACCTGAGGCATTGGCGATTTCTGCCATTGTGACATCGTGAAAACTTTTAGCAGCGAATGTTTTTTCTGCCGTTCCCAGAATCTCCGACCGCCGCAAATTGAACTCGCGTTCTTTTCTTTCTGATCTCACCATGAAATAACCTTTTTGAATTGTTATTCATTTTTTGAACGAGTGTTCATAAATATATGATTTTAATCATTTGTCAAGATAAATATACCAAAAAACGATTTTTTTACCCCGAGTTCTCCATTAAATATTTTTTTCTATTTTTGTCGAAAATTTAACGTTTCTTTAAATAGCAAACGAACGGGCGGACACATAATTCTTCTGACTATTAGATAATATACGTTATTATATTAAATGTTTACACGTTAGTTTTTGTTTTCATATTATTTGGCACATTTATTTCATATTAATAGAACCATAATTAAATTATAGAAACTCTTATAATTTTGCATAAGGAGATTTAAGTTATGAAAAAGACAATACAAATAGCACTTTTAACGATTTTTGTAACTTTGGTAACAGCGTCTTTTAGCTATGCCCAATATAGCGTTACTGGAGGCGGTGCTTTCCCCTTCTTCCATTTGGGCTGCTTAATTATAGGCGGACTGATAATTGTTTCGTTAAAAAGGAAATATGCCAAATTATATTTGAGCGAAGCTATTGGATCATTTGCATTATATGCTGTTCTAGTTGCCCTTTTTACAGCACCAGTGGCTGAAGCTCTTAAAGCTTTAATAAATTAGACTACATTCCCCTTCTAAAGAGCTACAACCTTAAGAACCCCGCCCATGCACAGGCGGGGTTCTTACCTTTATGCCACTAAAGATTTAACTTATCATTATTTAATGCCGCAATGAGCTCGGTCAGGCGCTCTGATAAAGCCTGCGCCAAATTTTGCAAAAGATCCGTCCCCATTTCCGGAGTGTAACGATCACGGTAGGCATCTCCATTATTCCAGCTTCCGACAATCTCTTCTTTAATTTTAAAAGGAATCAATGCCAGTGATTTGACAAAATACTTCCTTGTGGAAGGTAATAACTTGTAATACGGTTGCAAATCTTTATTTACCAAAACAGGTTTTATACCGGAGGGAAGAATCTCTCGAAATACCTCCGGTTTTATTATTTTCACCCGGTCAATTAAAATATCGGAATATTTTACTGCCGCGATAACGGAATCCGTCATTTTTGTATCTATTAAAGTCAGCCAAACATAAGGGACTTCAAATTCTTTTTCTATTCCTGCACAAAGATTCTCAAAAAGTACGGCAATATCATTTGCTTCCGATAGACTGGCTTTAATCCTTTCGAAACTATCGGCAAGTATTATATTGATACGTTGAATATCTTCCGTTTTATTCATTATAAACTTTCCCACTGAGCGTAAATAACCAGGTGGTCGGATGGTTTTTCGGCAAGCCTTGTGGCTAAATCAATAGTACAACTTTCGGACTTCAAGGCAAGTGATTTTGTAGCCAGAATGTGATCAACGCGCCAACCCAGTTTCCGTTTTACAGAATCCTTGATACGATAATCAAAAAAAGTATACTGACCGGCAACACCCGGATGATGCTTGCGGAATATGTCTGTGAATCCCCATGATTTAACATCCTCGTATGCCCTCCAGACTTCAGGATTAAAACAAACATGCCCCAGGATTCTTTTCGGATCATGCACATCTATATTTTCCGGAGCAACGTTTAGGTCGCCGCACCAGATTATTTTATCCTGCGGTTTAAAATGTTTCTGCAGATATTTTTTCAGACGAGCGAACCAGTCCAGCTTATATACAAATTGCGGACTTTCCATTTCCTGACCCTGTGGAACATAGGTATTGATTATTATCAAATCATCATATGTCGCGATTATCAGACGATCAGAATCTACCGGTTCGCTATCAAAACCGAATACTACTTTCCCCGGTTTTTGTTTAGAAGCAATGGCTACACCCTTATACTGTTTATCCCCTTTGAAAGCTACGTGGTAACCCAGGGCTTCCAATTCAGCAACAGGAAAGCTGGCATCGGCAACCTTAGTTTCTTGCATACAAAAATAATCGGGATTGTTTTTTTGAAGCCAGGGCACGACAATATGCAGGCGGGAGCGTATGGAATTTACATTGTAAGATGCAATTTTCAAAGTAAGCGCTACCTTTCTAAAGTATGTGTAATTTATCACGACCGAAGATTACACTCAAGTTTTTTTGCGTAAACTTTAGAATAAATGATATGATCCAACTTCAAATCAAAGATGATAGCAAGGCGGCAAGGAGGAGACTCCGCAGGCGTATCTAACAATACGTTGAGGAAACCGATGACGAAGCCAACACAGCTAGCGCTTTAGTGAGACAAGCTGAAAACAAATGAAGTGAAGTTTGTCCC
>AWGX01000157.1 GCA_000495415.1 Smithella sp. ME-1
CCGTTTTTACTTGACCAGATCAAAGTGTAGCGTGATTAGTGACACCTCTTTTACAAACGAAGCACACTCAGATCAGCCAATCAGATCAAGTTATTCTTCAACGCGAACTTTACCGCGCAAAGCTTTCTTTTCTGATTGTTGATGTTTGGCTGTAAGGATTTTTTCTTTCGCCCTTTTGCTGCGTTTCCTTTTTTGTCGGCGAATCTTTTCCAGCTTTTCTTTTTCCTGGGCGATAAAACCATTTTGCTGTTTTTCGATTTTATCCAGCAGTAGCCTTCGCGCTAAAAAACGATTTAATGATTGGGATCGCTCCCGTTGACATTTGACTGAAAGGCCGGTTGGAATGTGAATTAAATAAACACAGGAAGAACTTTTATTGACTTTTTGTCCGCCGGGACCTGAAGAACGGATAAATGATTCCTCAAAATCACTTTCTGCTACACCAAGTGTAAGCATCCTGTCAGCAAGGAATTTTGCTTTGTCGGAAGAAACGGACATGATTTTACACAAGCAATTTAAGGGATGGAATAAATTTCGTCGCCGATCAAGTTTACCCAATGTTCAATAAGTATTTCTTTGGCTTCTTCCAGTTTATCTACACCGATAATAACTATAGTCTCCCTGCCAATACGATTGATAGTGGTGTATAGATAATGGATATTAACATCTGCTTTAGCCAGCGGCTTTAATATGGCGTTCATGCCGCCGGCATGCAAAGGGACTTCTGCCGCTAAAACAGGTGTTACTTCGATATTTAAATTATAACTTTCCAGAAGCGCTGCAGCGCGGTCAGGATCATTAACAACAAGACGAACCCTGCTATCTTCAGCGATGCTGGCTGCTGATACTGCTTTTACGCTGATATCTTCCGAGTCGAGTATATGGGTAAGCGCAGCAAACGAACCGGGCACATTACCTAAAAGTACGGAAATTTGTTTAACAGACATAAAGTCAACCTTATTAATTTTTCAGGTAATCGAACCCGGCAGTAAAAGCTTTGCGGTTAATTTCCGCAAGAGATTTTTTACGGCTGCCCATAATAGATTCCAGAGAGTTTAAATAAATATCGGGAGAAACAATGCCTGATACTTTTATGAATGCTCCCATCATGATGATATTAACTACTTTGATGTTTCCAAGTTCCTGAGCGATATCGGCGCAGGGAACGCAAATGACATTGACGTCTGGTCGATGGGGACGATCTTTGATTATTGATGAATTCAAAAAAATCGTTCCGTCCGCAATAACTTTATTTTGAAAAGTGAAAAGGGAAGGGGAATTCAAAACTACAAGATAGTTAGGTTCTGAAGCGACGGGAGAAGCGATTTCTTCATCAGCTATCGCTACAGTGCAGTTGGCTGTTCCACCGCGCATTTCCGCTCCATATGCGGGTAGATAGGTCACATGAAAGCCTTTATTCATCCCGCTGTTGGCCAAACTAATTCCCATCATCATGACTCCCTGGCCGCCAAATCCGGAAAATATCGTTTTGACAATCATGAGTCCACCTCCGCAGATTTTGTTGCCGAGGGAATGTCATCTTTAAAAACGCCGGGAGGAAATTCCTTGCTCATTACTTCGTCAATCCATTTGCAGGAATTAACAGCATTCATTTTCCAGTTGGTAGGACAGGGCGAAAGAATTTCGATAAGAGAAAAACCATGTCCGTCTATCTGGCATTGAAACGCTTTCCTGATGGCCTTTTTTGTCTTATTTACATTGGCGGGAGAATTTACCATGCATCGTTCCAGATAGGTTACACCTTTCAATTGAGAGAAAATTTCACTTACCTTTACAGGATAACCGTCCAATTTGTTATTTCTGCCTAGAGGAGAAGTGGTTGTCTTTTGTTCCAACATTGTTGTCGGAGCCATCTGCCCGCCGGTCATTCCATAAACAGCATTATTAATGAAGATAATTGTTATATTTTCACCACGGTTTGCTGCGTGAAAGCTTTCCGCAATTCCAATTGCAGCCAGGTCACCATCGCCCTGGTATGAAAAGACAACGCGATCAGGTAGAGCACGTTTAATTGCCGATGCCATTGCCGGACCTCGGCCATGAGGCGCTTCAATCATATCTATGTCAAAATAATTATAAGCCAGAACCGCACACCCTGCCGGAGGAACACCTATGGTAATTCCCCTTATATCCAACGCATCAATAATTTCAGCTACAATCCGATGAACAATACTATGTCCGCAACCAGGGCAATAATGGAAGATAGCTTCTTTTAAACTTTTTGGCCGTTGATAAACGGTTTTTGCCATACTCTAATTACCTTTTATTATTTAATCGTTCTTTCGTAAATTCTTGCAATAACATTAGCCAATTCAGAAGGAGTAGGCACTGCACCGCCCGGTCGGCCGTGGAATCTAATATCGGCATAACCCTGAAGGGCGAGCCGTACATCCTCCAGCATTTGTCCGGTACTCATTTCAAAAACAAGAAAGTTTTTTGACTTTGCCGACAATGAACGCAATTGTTGCTCAGGAAAAGGCCAGAGAGTTATGGGACGGAAAAGTCCCAGGTTCATTCCGTTGCTCTGCAGACGTTTGATAGCTCCTTTAGCTATGCGAGCCGCCGTTCCATAGGCAACGATGACCATTTTTGCATCGTCAATGTTATATTCTTCATAAAGCGTCTCTTTTTTAGCAATAACTCCATATTTGCGGGCCAGTTTCCAATTGTGTTCTTCCATGTCAATAGGATCCAGAATCAAACCGTGAATAAATTTGCTTTTGCCGGAACCGGCGCCTTGCAGCATAAATTTCTTATTATAAGTACGGGGTTTGGGTTTTTTAAAAATAACCGGTTCCATCATCTGACCCATCATGCCGTCAGCCAGAATCATAACGGGATTACGATATTTATCAGCCAGGTCAAAGGCTTCCATTGTTAAATCAGCCAGCTCCTGACAGGTTGCCGGAGCTAAAACAATAGTGCGATAATCTCCGTGTCCACCGCCGCGTGTTGCCTGAAAATAATCACCCTGCGAAGGACGAATATTACCTAAGCCGGGACCACCACGCATAATATTGACGATGACACCGGGAAGTTCGCAGGCCGCCATGGAAGAAATACCTTCCTGTTTCAAGGAAATACCGGGGCTGGATGAAGAAGTCATTGCTCTAAGACCGGCGGCACTGGCGCCGGCAATCATGTTAATAGCGGCAATTTCACTTTCCGACTGAATGAAAATGCCGCCTTCGGCTTTGCGCATATGTTCTGCCATATATTCTGTGAGTTCATTCTGCGGAGTGATGGGATAGCCGCCGTAGAAACGACATCCGGCTCTAATCGCAGCCTCACAGATAAGAAAATTTCCGGACATCAGTACTTTATTCACGATAAACCTCGATAGCTACCTCAGGGCATATAGTGGCGCATATGCCGCAACCGGTGCATTCTTTTTCTTCATTTGTGCCGACAGGATGATAACTATAAAAATTATATTCTTTAGTGGGAATAATGTGTCCCTTGGGACAAAAGTGTATGCAAAGCAGGCATTCCTTACAGATTTCTTTATTAATTTTAATATATCCCTTCAAAATCACACCTCAAAAAATTCTCGGACACGGTATCTTGCTCATAATTATCAGAAAGTCAAGTATTTTTAGCCTCACAAAAGATTTAGAGAAGAACTTAATGATCAATTAATATGACAGATATGACAATGATTAGCTTGTAATAAAGATACATTATATTTTGCTTATTTGAAATCCTTTTATTTGTATTGCAACAGATCTCTGTAATAGTTCTATGGACACAACAAAAAGCTCTTTTTTGACATTACTTTTTAAAACAATTCCTTCTATCCCGGCAAAAGGTCCGTCAATTATTCTGGCTGGTTCTCCCTCGCGCGGGAATTGAATTGTAAAGAGTTCAGTTTCGGTATTTATAAAGCGTCGTATTGCGTCAATTTTTTTATCGGAAACCGGAATGGCTTCTGAATTTTCTTTTTTACCTAATATACTTACTACACCGGCAGTTTTTAATATAGAAAGCTTTGTTTCATTATCCAAAACATTGACTTCCGTAAAAACATATCCGGGGAAAAGGGGAAGAAGTATTTTCTTTCTCCTGTCTTTTTGCTTGCTCCATGATTCTATCTCAGGTAAAAAAGTCGTTAAATTCTTTTGTATAAGACGCGTGTTTACCTTGTATTCATGACGGCTTCTTGTATGTACTACGTACCAGGGCATTATAATAAACCTTTAATATTTTTTTAAAATTATAATATTTGTATGTGTTATGCAATATATAAATTATGAAAATTATAAAGCTTAATGGAATAAAATTAGATTTGAGCGAGAGCGAAGAACTCCTGGTAGTAAAGGCTGCAGCGACTCTGAACATTGCTGTCAATGATATTATCGCTATAGACGTCATTAAAAAAGCTTTGGATGCCCGTCGTCACAAACCTCCCCATTTTGTTTATGCTCTTGGGGTGAGTGTTTCGGATAATACCAAATTACCTGTCGAATCCGAGCAAGAACATCTAATGCCGGGGGAAAAAAACAAAAAGAGATCTCCAGCACTTTCTTTATTATCACCGCCGAAACTTCCTGTTGTGGTTATTGGCAGTGGTCCGGCAGGTCTTTTTGCCGCTTATGTTCTTGCTCTGAGAAATATTCCGGTACTTATTTTAGAAAGAGGCGCACAGCTGGAGGAGCGGGTTAAAGATGTAAATAAATTCTGGGAGCAGGGTATTCTTAATCCGCAAAGCAATGTTCTTTTTGGTGAAGGTGGTGCCGGAACTTTCTCTGATGGGAAGTTAACAAGCCGAACAAAAAATCCGGACTCTTTATGGATAAAAAATATTTTGGTGCAGATGGGTGCTCCATCAACAATAGTTTACGATGCCAAACCACACATCGGAACTGATAAACTCCGTAAAATAATAGTGAACTTGAGAAAAACTCTTATGGAGATGGGTTGCAGGATTGAGTTTAAAGCAGAGGTGACTGATTTTTTAATTTTTAAAAGAAATATAAAGGCGATCATTATTAATGAAAAAGAAGAGGTTAAAACCAATAATATAATTCTGGCGATTGGTCAAAGTGCTGATGAAACTTATCGTAAACTTTTTAATCGTGGAATTCAAATAGAAGACAAACCTTTTGCTATGGGTTTGCGTGTGGAACATCCTCAGGAATTAATTAATTCTATTCAGTACGGTAAATGGCGTAATCATCCGCAATTACCACCAGCTGAATATTTTATAACAGTTTCAGTTCCTGATTTGAATCGTTCTGTATACACTTTTTGCATGTGTCCGGGAGGAGCGGTTATAGGCTGCGCAGATTCCGATGGCCTGGTTGTAACCAATGGTATGAGTAATGCCGCACGCTCCGGTGAATTTGGAAATAGCGCCATAGTCGTCAACATCCGCGTGGATGATTTTGCTTCCAGTAATCAAAATCTCAGCGGTCTTGAATTTCGTCAAATTTGGGAGAAGAAAGCTTTTCAGTCAGGAGGGAACAATTATTGTGCGCCGGCACAAAAGATAACTGATTTTTTGCAGGGCAAGAAGGCCAATGTGATCGGGAAAACAAGTTTTTCCCCGGGAATAAAACCTGCTGCGCTGGAGGATGTGTTGCCGGAATTCGTAACAAATTCTTTAAGGTATGGTATAAAAGAATTCGATAGAAAAATGACCGGATTTATAACCGAAGACGCCCATTTGATCGGAGTGGAGACAAGAACTTCTTCGCCTTTACGCATCTGCCGCCGTAGTGATGGGCAGAGTGAAAGTATCGGGGGCATTTATCCTTGCGGTGAAGGATCCGGATATGCGGGAGGGATTGTCAGTTCAGCACTGGATGGAATTAAGGCGGCGCAAAATTTAATCAATAATTTATACCACTTCTAAATCAAAGCGCTGTTTTTGTCGGCACAGCCTGCGCCCCGGCGCAGGCCGGGGTTGTCGGCGTCCTGAACGTATGTACAATAGGCCTCGTCACCTCCGCCGCAGAAAATGCTTTACGT
>AWGX01000158.1 GCA_000495415.1 Smithella sp. ME-1
TCATAACCAGATCGCCCGCGAAATCTATCAGGTAAATCGCCGCATCATCGGCCGATGTTATTCCGGAACCGCCGATTAGATAAACTCCGCTGATTATTTCTTCAGAATTTGGTCTCATTATTTTCCAGGGTTGGAAAGATCCGTTTTTTATCGATAGCCGGCTATAACTGCAATGTTTCCATTATTTTTTCGAATCGCTCTTTTATA
>AWGX01000159.1 GCA_000495415.1 Smithella sp. ME-1
CATGTCTAATTGCCGGAGTAATAACTATCATACGCCCCGGCAATAACTCAATTTCTTTTTTAGCGTCATCGTTTTTTGAAGAACCTGATTCCGAAACCGATGAATAAAATGAACATCAGAACAATTGCTCCTCCGAGAATACCGGCAACCGAAGTGCCGGTTTCAATTCCCGGCCATGCGGGAGCTTCATTTGCTTTCGGCTCTTCTTTCACTGAAGGTTTGAAACCATAGTCGGGAAGGAACGCCGTTTTTTCCTGAATATTTTTGAGAGCGGGAGCAATACCCTGCGTTGCTTCTTCGAGTTCTCCCTTGCCGGTAACTTTTTCAATAGACCATTCCAGGCCGTCCGGATGGGTCGAGGCAAACCACGAAAGTGCACCTCCGGTAATTACCGCAAGAATCACAAAAGCGACAATAACGTTCTTTATGGAAATACCGCCACTCAAAGGACGGGATGTTATGTCGGCTTCCAGAATTTCCGGCCGGACCTGTTTTACATAGAGTATTATG
>AWGX01000160.1 GCA_000495415.1 Smithella sp. ME-1
CCCTTCTTTCCGGGATTTATAGTGGCCTGAGTAGTAATATCACCGGTACCTATATCTTCGGCCAATGCATATTTAATAATTTTTTTTATCGCTTCTGAAACCATTTATTCCATCACTTTTTAAAACCTGAATTCTATCTAAGTGAAGCAAACCCGGAAAACGCATCATCATCTGGAAATCTCTTTAAGTTTCTTTAATGCATTTTCCAAAGCATTGAACTTTTCCTGACATCCCTTTAACTTTTCTTCTTCCTTCTGAATTACTTCCGGAGCCGCTTTGGCACAGAAATCACGATTGGCAAGCTTCCTGGAGCTCTGCTCCAAATCTTTGGACACTTTTGCCAGCTCTTTTTCCAACCGGACTCTCTCTCCGGTGATATCCACAACACCGGCCAGAGGGACATAAATTCTTGTTGCACCTATAACG
>AWGX01000161.1 GCA_000495415.1 Smithella sp. ME-1
CCCTGCCGTTAGTCATAATTTCATCGCTGATTATCCTGAAGCTTACCCTGTCTAAACGCGTCCAAGGAGACGCGGCCATCGGTATTGTCTCTTCCATCGGCATCGCCACCGGTATAATTCTGGTGAGCCTGTCCAACGGATATAACGTCGATTTATTCAGCTACCTTTTCGGCAACATTTTAACGGTAACAAAAACCGAGCTTGTTCTCTCTGTTATTGTTTTTATCATCGTTGTAGCCACAGCTATCATTTTCTATGATGATCTTCTTGCAGTGACTTTTGACGAAGAACTGGCTCTAACCATGGGCATTAAAACAAATCGCATCAATCTGATATTATTTATGCTGACTGCGGTAGTCGCAGTTCTGGCGATGAAGGTTGCGGGGATCATGCTTGTTTCGGCAATGCTGATTCTGCCGCCCTTAACTGCTTTGCAGCTATCCATGAGCTTCAAAAAAACAATTATTGCCGCTGTTTGTTTTTCTGTTGTATCGGTAATTTGCGGTATTATTCTGGCTTTTTTGTTGAATTTGCCGGCGGGAGGTACTATAGTCATCTTGAATATCTGTTTTCTCTTACTTATTTTCGGAGCTAAAAAAATCTTGCCTTTACCGAGGTAAAAAAATGGCTCTTTCTACCGATCTCTTTTATCGCTCTAACTTAATTTTTTTGCTGGCTCTGATTTGTGGTATAGTCCTCCCTCAGGGATTCCCCATTGGCAACGCTCTTATCTTTCCGGCGTTGGCTATAATTCTAACCATTACCTTGCTGAGATTCCCTCGCAGTTTCTTCCGCCACCCCGGCCCACTTTTGTCCGCTTCTATTCGAGGCAATATAATGAATTACCTCGTTTTAGGAAACTTCATTATTCTGACAAGTTTTCTTTTCATTCAAAAACAGGATTTTTGGATAGGCATGATATTGATCGCTGCCATGCCGCCATCGTTAGATATAATTCTTCTGGGTAATTTATCGCACATTGAAAAAAATTCGGTCTTTACCAGCCTTGCCGGTGCTTACTTGGGCGCACTGCTGATTATACCGCTAATAGGACTGGGATTTTTAAAATATATAATTCCGAACTACTGGAATATCATCGTAATAGTCTTGGGATTGGTTTTACTGCCGCTCATTTTTTCCCGACTTGTAATTGATAGCGGATGGGATAAAATTATTGAGCCGTACGAAGAAACAATTATTGATTATTCCTACTTCATCGTATTTTATGCAATAACGGCAAGCAGTAGAAATCTTCTCCTGAACTGGTCTCCGGATCTTTTCACTATCGCCGTCATTGCCATTGTCAGTACTTTTTTCTTTGCCTTTATTATCCGAGAAATCGGACTTTATTTTCACACTAGTGAAATAAGGATTGCTTCCTTTCTTCTTATGGGCACAATGAAAGACTGCGGTTTGGCCGGCGGCATTGCACTTATTCTATTCAATCGGGAAGTTGCTCTTCCATCACTGATTTTCGCTGTTTTTACCTTTATTCATATAAACTGGCTTAAATATAAATTGAGTCATATTAGTGAAGTTTCAAGTAATAATTAAAAACATAAAATATAAATTTGACAACCTGGAAAACAGACATATTATATAGAAGATAATTTAACTTAATAAGAACACAGAAAGGAGAATAATTATGGCCATAACATTACCGGACCTTCCCTACGGGAAAGATGCATTAGCCCCTATTATCAGTGCCAATACCCTGGAATTTCACCATGGCAAACATCACAAAGCTTATGTGGACAATTTAAACAAATTAATCACCGGCACTGATCTCGAACAAAATTCATTGGAAGAAATCATCAAAATAGCCACTAAAGATCCGGCAAAGGCCGGTGTCTTCAACAATGCTGCCCAGATATGGAATCATTCTTTTTACTGGCAATGTTTGAAGAAAGCAGGAGGAGGAGCTCCTACCGGTGCCATCGCGGCAAAGATTAATGCGGTATGGGGAAACTACGACAAATTCGCCGAAGAATTAAAAAACGCCGGTATTACTCAGTTTGGCAGCGGCTGGGCATGGCTGG
>AWGX01000162.1 GCA_000495415.1 Smithella sp. ME-1
CGCCATGGAAAGAATCTGGGGCGGCGCAAGATCATCGGGCTATGGTGGAAGGGATGACGACGATTATTACGAATTGTCTGCCAATTCCGCAGGCACCAGAGCGGAAAACGAAAACATCGCCTTCGATCTGGTCTACATCGATTACATTGCACCAGTCGGTCAGTTCAAGGTTGGCTATCAGCTTGATCGCGTTTGGGGAACAGTTTTCGGTGATAGAGCAAACGGAAATCCCGCCGGTCAGATTCAGTACTGGAAATCTTTCGGCCCAGCCACTCTTTTTGTCGGCTATGCCAAAGAAGTGGACAACAGTTGGAGTGCTGTCAGTGTCAATTACGGCATCAATGCGACAAGAACCGACAGAGACCTCGACTCTTACCGTTTAGGCGCCATCTACAATTTCAAGACTTCTCAAGTAATGGGTGAAACCGGTGTTTTGTTTACCTACGACCGTGATGCAACCTGCAGAGGTAAAGCATGCGATTCTTACATGTCAAATATTTACATAATTGACCCTTATGTTAAAGCCAAGATTGGGCCCGTCGCTTTGCAGGCGGAAGCACAATACTGGTTTGGCGACGCTAAGAAATTTGAGGGTTATGTGACAGGTGAACAGAACGTCAGCATCAGCGCATTATCAGTATATCTGGATGCGACCGCCAATTTCGGTATGTTTACTGTTGGTGGTTCCGCGGCTTACCTTTCCGGCGATGATTATGGCAGCGAAGATACAATTGGGGG
>AWGX01000163.1 GCA_000495415.1 Smithella sp. ME-1
CTGGAAATACTTTCGGATATCGAAGATAAATTGCAGATTGAATGTTCACCGCTTTCCTGGCCTATCGGCATGGGCAAACGTTTTAAAGGCGTTTACAATATGTACGATAAAAAACTGCATCTGTTCACGCCGGGAAAGGCAAGGCGTTCGGATGACGGAGTTGTCATCAACGACTTATCCGATCCGTTACTTGATGAATTGCTGGAAGGCCAGGCTAACGAACTTCGTGATGAAGTTGCTCTTTTGGAAGGAGCAGCTAACCCTTTCAATCTCAAGGAATATTTAAAGGCCAGCCAAACGCCTGTTTTCTTCGGCAGCGCAATCAATAACTTTGGCGTCAAGGAACTGTTGGACGCTTTTGTTGAAGTCGCTCCACCGCCTGTTAGGCGACCGACAACAACAAGGAATGTAGACCCTGATGAAGATGACTTTTCCGGCTTTGTTTTTAAGATTCAAGCTAACATGGATCCGGCGCATCGTGACCGCATCGCGTTCATGCGGATTTGCTCGGGTAAGTTCCAGCGCGGCATGAAAGTCATGCATCACCGCATCGGCAAGGAAGTATCGCTGGCCAACGCCACAATTTTCATGGCGCAGGACCGTACTAATATTGAAGAAGCCTACCCGGGAGACATCATCGGTATTCACAATCACGGCACGATTAAAATCGGCGATACGTTCACGCAGAAAGAACCGCTCAAATTCACCGGCATTCCGCACTTTGCACCGGAGCATTTCTGCCGCGTGCGGCTCAAAGACCCTCTGCGAATAAAACACCTGCAAAAAGGATTGATTCAACTTTCTGAGGAAGGCGCGATTCAGGTTTTCAAACCTCTGTGGGGCTCGGATAATATTTTAGGAGCTGTAGGCGCTTTGCAGTTTGATGTAACAATGTCGCGTCTCAAAGACGAATACAGCGTTTACGCCGACTACGAAAAAACCGATTACGCTGCCGCCCGCTGGGTTACCTGCGACGATACCAAAATCATGGAGGATTTCCAAAAGAAAAATCAGACAAATCTCGCACTGGACACCGAAGAAAATCTTGTTTATCTTGCATTAAGTGAATGGCGCTTATCTCATACCATGGAAGAATGGCCGAAAGTTAAATTCCATAAAACTATGGAAAAAAGCTGAAGGTACCTTAACAAATGCAAAAAAAAGAAAGTGTTCTTTTTATAGCTGATAATTCGGCTATAAGTAAAATCGCTTATGATTATGTCTCGGCATTTTTCTCCTCTGTAAAAGGCATTTTCTGGGAATATGGAAATCCTCATGTGCCTGCACTTGATTACTGGGAAGGAGAATGGATTTTTTCTTTTAAATCCGATCTCGTATTGCCGCCACGGATATTTGAAAAAGCAAGCAAGGCGGCAATAAATTTTCATCCGGCACCACCGAAATACCGTGGCATAGGTGGTTACTTTTGGGCACTGCGCAATGCGGATCAAATGTACGGTGTTACTTGTCATCATATAATTGAAGAGATTGATTATGGCCATATTATAGCTGTCAGGTATTTTCCAATACTGGAAAAAGAAACACCAATAACGCTGAAAATGAGAGCCGGCGTATATTGCCTTACTTTACTTAACGAAATATTAGAACCGATACTTCAGGAAAAAGAGTTGCCACTGTCCGAAGAATCATGGGAAAAGAAACTTTATACCTATGAAGACTTGAAAAACCTTTTAAGGCATTATCGCAAATCTGAAATTGTCGGTTTTTAAGCTGAAAATATTAATTGATGTTTTCTCTAATTTAACGTAACTGATTTTCAGCTAATATTGAAGTAAGTAGTGATCCGAAAAAAGGGGAGGCCGTCTGTAAGCTGTTTCCGTTGTTTTTTCGGGGCATAAAAAAAGAAAGCCCACAAAAGGAGATAAAAAATGAGTAACGGCGGACCCAAAATAACGGATATAAAAATAGACCCCAATAATCTTTACAGAGAAGAAGCATTTACCGACCTGACCTTTGCCACAATCAGACGGCTCACACCAGTCAAGCTTGACGGCTCGCCCGATGAAAGCAGAGAACCAATTTTTACCGGAATGACCCAGCTTATGTCGCCCAACGGTCCTATTCCTGTTCAGTGCCTTATCGAAGGCGCAAAGACTCTTAGTGAAGCGGTGGCTAATTTACCGGCAGCAATTGAAAAAACTATTCAGGCGATGATTGCTGAGGCCAAGGAAATGGAACGGCAAGAAGCATCGAAAATTATTGTTCCCTAATTCCAAGTTCTTTCTTCGGCTAACTTTGTTGGC
>AWGX01000164.1 GCA_000495415.1 Smithella sp. ME-1
TACGGGACAAGCTTTTGAACAGCCTCTGAATGGTAGTACCGTTCCCAACATTTTTTGAGATATCGAATAAACTGAAACGAGGAGATTCGTGGAAATGAAACAACATGAAGCAGTAATTCGAGCCATGGAAGATAATGGAGGCTTCGCTACTCTTGCATATTTAAATCAAAATGCTTTATTGGTAGAAGGTTGTGAATGGAAAACAAAAACGCCTTTTGCAAGCATTCGCCGCATTGTTCAAGATGAACGTTTTTTCTTTAAGATACGGCCGGGATTATGGGCATTAAAAACCTATAAAGATAACTTGCCTCCGGAAATCCTACCAAGGAAAGGTGAATCCAAAGAGAAAAAAGAAGAATATTCTCATGCCTACTATCAAGGTCTGCTTGTAGAATTGGGTAATTTTAAAAAATTCAAAACATTTATTCCAAGTCAGGATAAAAACAAACTTTATTTAGGGAAAAAGCTTTCTGATATTGCAACAACCTCTGAAATTTTTAAATTCAGCTATGATAGAATCATAAAAAAAGCAAAAACTGTCGATGTCACGTGGTTTAATGAAAGGGACATGCCTGCAAGCCTTTTTGAAATTGAGCATTCCACAGATATACAGAATTCATTATTAAAATTTGTTGAGTTGCAGGATTTCCACGCCAGCTTCTGCATTGTGGCTCATGAAGTCAGGAAAAAAGAATTTCAAGCCAAAATGTCTTTGGGGGCATTTAAATCAATAAATGAGCGTGTAAAATTTTTAAATTATGATGATGTTGCAGAATTACACACGAAAACAAGTGAATATATTATTATAGAATCGAAGCTTCGATTCTAATGAAAAGGGTAAATATGAAAAACTCATTAAGTCAATGGGCAGAAGCAATAGCATTGAGAATTAGTGATGAATGGACTGGCAAATCAAGTTTTCCAGAAGATTCTGCGTTGTTGAAAGAAGTGCTGACAAAAGCTTTACGTGCGGTGCCAACTGAGTGTAAAAGATTAATTGGTACCGGAATTATAGAAGAATCTTATTTTAAAGCTCTGGATTAAAAATAAATTGTTTTTTATTCTTATCCATATTTGAAGTTTTAGATAATAACATTATAATGAAGAACACATCTGACCCAAGAGAATTATTGGCTGATGAGTTGCATAATGCCGGTATTGATGTGCAAAAAGCTTTTTTCATAGCATTAGATGCAGGTATAAATGGAGTAGATAAAGAATACTTAATGGATTTGGGCTTAAGAGGAGAGCAGCTAAAAATTATTGAAAATATTATCAAAGATTTCTACTGGGAATATCAATAATAATGAGGTCAGGTTTTGAAATACAAATTTTTTATAAACAAGTATCAGGAAGAATTGATTTTTCACGGAGTTCATCAAAGAAAGAAAAGAGAAATTTAAAAAATGATTACAGCAGGGATTGATATAGGGTCCATTACCGCGAAGGCGGCGTTATTTGCCGAGAAGTCCTACACAGAAATTATGTGTCACGCCACCGGCAATATCCGGAAGGTTAGATAGAATAAATATGAAAAAAATATCTGTAATAATCCCATGCTACATGCAGGCGGATTATGTATCCGATGCTGTGTTGTCAGTAGTAAATCAAACAGTGCCGCCGGAAGAAATTCTGGTGCTTACTATGGATGACAAATCAAATGATAAATTACGTCAGTTGACAAATTATTTAAAACTACCTTCTGATTATTTAAGATGGCTTACTACTCCAAAACAATATGTTCCGGCAGCCAGGAACTACTTAATAAGTCAGTCTATCGGTGATTATTTTATTCCTCTTGATGCGGATGATTATTTGGAAAGTAATTTTATTGAAGAAGTATCTAAAATAGACGCGGATATCGTTTATACTGATGCTCAGGAATTTGGCATATCAAACAAGAAACTCTGTATTGATCGGGAAGCGTCATTAGAAAAATTGCGATATCGAAACTGCATCCATTGCTGTTCTTTAGTAAAGAGAGATTCTTTTGAAAAAAGCGGGAAATATAATGAAACTCTTATCCATGGCTTGGAAGATTATGAATTGTGGCTTAATATGTATAAACACGGATATCATGCCAAATACTGTGAATCTACATTCTTTTGGTATCGTCGAAAAAATCATTCCATGGTTATGGGCGTAGCAAGAAATCCTGAGCGTATTTATCAAATGGTAAGAGACCTGCACCCTGATTTACACAAATGGGGTTTAATTCAGCTAGTAAAATTCAAGCTTAATAAATACAGGGTCATTATCCGTTCGGGCGGGAAACTGCAAGGCTCATAAGTGCTGTGAAAAATAATGTATGTTAGTCATGTGCATCGGAAATCCCTTGATGTCTAATTCAGCGTGTTTTGGTGATATATTAAAAAATAATCAGCAAAAAAGTGCACTTATCCTTGGTAAGATCAGGAGAAATGTGCTTTAGTTAATAAGTCTAATTAAGCGGAATTAATGAATGGGGTGTTTCTGAAAGCCGGGCTCCGAAACAAGAGACGTTTCCATGGAAATAATCAAAAAAAGGAAAGAGAAATCTAAAAAGTAGTACGTAAAAAAATTAAAAATGACAACAGCAGGCATTGACATAGGTTCCATTACGGCAAAGGCGGCTTTATTTGAAAATGGCAAACTTCTGGCTACGAAGGTTATTTTTACCGGATACAATTCGGAAGCCGCAGGTCTTAAGGTATATGAAGAAATTTTAAGCGAAAAAGGAATTGATAAAAACAGTGTAACGAAAATTGTTTCTACCGGCTACGGCCGCAACAGCGTAAAATTTGCTGATAAATCCTTTACAGAAATCATGTGTCATGCCGCCGGTGCTTATTTCCTGAATCCTCATGTGCTCACCATCATTGATATCGGAGGACAGGACAGCAAAGCCATTCTCCTTGACGATAAAGGCAAGGTAAAAAATTTCGTTATGAATGATAAGTGCGCTGCCGGAACCGGGCGATTTCTGGAAGTGATGGCCAGAGCTCTGGAAGTCAATCTGGACGAGTTTGGGGCCATGTCTATAAAATCGAAACATCCTTCCAAAATAAGCAGCCTTTGCACAGTGTTTGCAGAATCGGAAGTTATATCTCTGATAGCAAAAGGAAATCAGAGGATGGATATAATCGCCGGAATTCATGAATCTATCGCTTCCAGAATTTCATCCATGATTGGACGTGTCGGAATAAAAGAACCGGTCATGATAACAGGAGGAGTTGCCCGGAATATCGGGGTTATCCATGCCCTTGAAAAGAAGCTGGGAATAAAAATAGAGGTATCGCCTTATGCTCAGGTCAACGGAGCGATAGGTGCCGCCATTTTGGCTGCTTCACTATAATCTTTTGCCCGCAATTCTGAATAACTGAACTTTTGAGAAAGTTAAAATAAAACAGGCAGGATATAAGACACTGCCTGTTTTATTAAATTTTTTTATTCGATATTGGCGCTGACAACAGAGGCTATCTGCATCATATCAATGGTCTGTCCTTCTTTTAATTTGGTAAAATCAACAACCTTGCCGCTCTTGCCTGTAACTTTGGTATTATTAAATATCTTAATCAGCTTGGCATCGGCCACAATATTCTTTCCCGCGTTTTCCGGTTTGCCGTTAACAGTTTTGGTTTGCAGTTTATTTGCTTTAATATAGTCCCAAAGTTTCTTCGTTATTTCAGTGCGTGGAAGTGCTTTCGCTCCCAGCAGTGCTGCCAAATCCGCCTTTAATTTTACTGGTTTACTCAACCCTTTTTCTTCTGCCATAATTAAGCCTCCGTTTTTCTGAATTGTGTTAGATTTTTTTAACAAGATATTTCGCAAGAAAGTATAAGAACTTTCTATTTTATATGTCAAGAAAATATTGAATACCTGCTTTTATTATCTATTCATATAAATAAGGCTGATTAATTATTGACTTCGTTCATATAAAGGTAATGTTTATTGCTTTTTCGCGGAACATCGGGTATGCCATACAAAAAAATAATTAAATTTTATCGCTATATATTTTAAAAAAGAAGGACTTTCAAAATGACAGCAAGTTTATCCCCCAAAATCGTTATTAGCGGTTCGGGGATTTGGACACCAACAGATGTAATAACCAATGAGGAGTTGGTTGAAAGTTATAATACTTATGCGGGGAAATTTAATTCTGATCATGCAGCTGATATAGCTTCAGGTAAAATCAAGGAAAAGCCTCTCTCCAGTGTAAGATTCATCGAGAAATCATCCGGAATTAAGGCCCGGTATGTATATACGAAGGAAGGCATTTTAGATATTAATCGCATGCGTCCCAAGTTTCCTGAAAGAAAAGAAGAAGAATTAAGCATTCAGGCAGAGATTGGTGCTTTTGCGGCGCGGAAGGCAATGGCCACCGCCGGTAAGACGGCAGCTGATATTGATGCTGTTATTGTTGCCGGTGCTTATACCCAGCGGGCATATCCGGCTATTGCCATCGAAATACAGCATGAATTAGGTATTAATGGTTTTGGATTTGATATGTTGGTGGCTTGTTCGGCGGCGACATTCGGTCTTCACCGCGCATATGACAGTTTAAAGTCCGGTTCAGCAAAGTGTGTTTTGGCTATAAATCCGGAACTGAATACTCCCCAGGTAAATTTTTGTGATCGTGATAGCCATTTCATTTTTGGTGATGTCAGTACTGCCGTAATAATGGAGAGATCTGAAACATGTACTTCTCCGAACAGTTATGAAATATTAAGTACAAAAGCGCTGACTCAATTTTCGAGTAACATCCGCTCCAATTTCGGACATCTGTCTTATGTTACGGATGATGATCCTTTTGGATGGGATAAGCTTTTTCATCAGTCAGGGCGTATTGTTTTTAAAGAAGTAAGTCCGATTGCCGCCAAACATATTAGTGAACATCTGGCAAGTCTTGGCTTAAAGCCCGAAGAAGTGAAAAGATTTTGGCTTCACCAGGCGAATATCAATATGAACAATATGGTAGTTAAAGAGCTTCTTGGTGAGGATGTGGATGAGAAAAGCATACCAACCATTCTTGATCAATATGCAAATACCGCGTCTGCAGGATCAATTATTGCTTTTCACCTTTATAATAATGACCTGAAAAAGGGTGATCTAGGAGTAATCTGTTCTTTTGGCGCCGGATATTCCGTTGGTAGTTTGGTGCTGCGTAAACGGTGAACCGGGTATGCGCTAACAGAACGAATCAAACTTTACTAAACTGATTTTTTCCTGCAACAAAAATCGATTGCAAATCTCATATAAGCAGTATTTTATCAAAATAATTCACTGGGGAGGAATGGAATGATCCAGAAGCCGGGTTTTGACAACGAAAAATACATCAAGGAGCAAACAGCGGAAATCCTTAAAAGAGTTGATCGCTTCGACAACAAACTATATTTGGAATTCGGCGGTAAACTTTTATATGATTACCATGCCGCCCGTGTTCTTCCCGGTTATGATCCCAATGTAAAAATGCGTCTTCTTAGCGAGTTAAAGGATAAAGCGGATGTTGTTCTGTGTATTTTTGCCGGTGATATTGAAAGAAAAAAAATCCGTGCCGATTTCGGAATTACATATGATGCGGATGCTCTAAAACTTATAGATAATCTCCGGGTGTGGGGAATAAATGTGTTGGGTGTCGTCATTACCCGCTTTGATGAACAACCGGCCGCCATAATATTCAAAAACAAACTGGAAAGACGAGGCATATCCGTTTACACACATCGTTTTACCAAAGGTTATCCGACGGATGTGGAAACGATTGTCAGCGATGAAGGTTATGGCGCTAACAATTTTATTGAAACAAAAAAGCCTCTGGTTATAGTAACCGGGCCGGGACCGGGAAGCGGTAAAATGGCAACTTGTTTATCTCAACTGTATCATGACTATAAACGCGGCATAAAATCCGGTTACGCCAAGTTTGAAACTTTTCCCATCTGGAACATTCCTCTCAAACATCCGGTAAATGTGGCTTACGAAGCAGCCACGGCTGATATACGTGATTTCAATCTTATCGATCCGTTTCATCTTGACGCCTATGGAGAGAAGTCCGTTAATTATAATCGCGATGTAGAGGTTTTCCCTGTTTTGAAAAGAATTCTGGAAAAGATTACGGGAGAACCGTCATTTTACAAATCACCAACGGACATGGGCGTCAATCGAGCCGGATTCGCTATTATTGATGATGAAGTCACGAAAAAAGCAGCAAAAATGGAAATGATTCGCCGTTATTTCCGTTATCGCTGTGAATACGCAATGGGCTTTGCCGATAAAGAAACTGTTCAGCGTGTCGAACTATTTTTAAAAGATTTTAATCTTGTGCCTGAAGAGCGCTCTGTTGTTACACCGGCGCGGGAAGCTGCCGGAGTGGCTCCCGCGGAAGCGAGAGACTATGAAAGGGGTAACGAAGGAATATTCTGTGGCGCAGCTCTGGAATTAAAAGACGGAACGATAATAAAAGGAAGCAATTCTTCTCTGATGCACGCCGCAACCAGTATGGTTATACACGCCGTTAAGCATCTGGCAGAAATTCCGGACAAAATAAAACTTTTGCCTTCGCATATAACCGATTCGGTTAAGAATTTAAAAACAGAAATCCTTGATGAAAAATCGGTAAGTCTTGATCTTGAAGAAGCGCTCATCGCCATTAGCATCAGTGCGACAAACAATCCGGCGGCCCAGTTGGCATTGGAAAAACTTCGAGAACTCCGAGATTGTGAAGCCCATATGACTCATATTCCTACACCGGGAGACGAAACAGGACTTCGACGCCTGGGTGTTAACCTGACGACGGATCCTAACTTTTCAACCAATGATTTATTCATAAAATAGAACATAATAAAAGAAGAAAATTCTGTCCTTTAGTTTTTAAGGATTTTCTTCACTATAATGGTAAACTTATTTGAAGCTACTTGCCTTACGATGCGGGAGGCAAAATCAATTGACAAAGAAATCATCTTTTGATTAATAATTTTCAAAATATAAAGGAGGTTAATATGTCCATCAAAGTTGCGATTAACGGGTTTGGAAGAATTGGGCGGCTTGTATTCAGAGCCGGATATAAGAGCAAGGATGTGGAATTTGTGGCAGTGAATGATCTTGCAGATACCAGAACTCTGGCTCATCTATTAAAATATGATTCAAATCATGGGACTTTGGATGCCGAAGTTAAAATTGGCAACAACGCAATAGTCGTTGATGGCAAAGAGATTAAAACCTTTTCTGTCAGAGAACCGGAAATGTTGCCCTGGAAAGACCTGGGAATTGATGTTGTTTTGGAGAGCACCGGGAAATATACGGACAAAGAAGGCGCTGAAAAACACATCAAGGCAGGCGCAAAAAAAGTTGTTATTTCCGCGCCTGCTAAAAATCCGGATGTAACTTTTGTTCTTGGTGTCAATCAGGAAGTGTATGACAAGTCCAAACATAATGTCATTTCCATGGGATCATGTACCACAAATTGCCTGGCACCGATCGTTAAGATATTGCATCAGGAATTCGGCGTTGAATACGGTTTGATGACCACTATTCATGCCTACACTAATGATCAGGTTGTGCAGGATGAACCGCACAAGGATTTAAGAAGAGCCCGTGCTGCCGCACTTTCCATGATACCCACCACAACCGGGGCTGCCAAAGCAATCTCGGAAGTTATACCGGAAATGAAGGGAAAGCTTGATGGGCTTGCTATCCGGGTTCCGACACCGAATGTTTCTATCGTCGATTTTGTGGCAACACTCTCCAAGAGCACGAAAAAAGATGAGGTGAACGCTAAATTCAGAGAATATGCGAAAGGAGCAATGAAAGGAATCCTGATGTGTTCGGAAGAAGAATTGGTTTCGCGCGATTTCAACGGCAATAAATACTCCTCCATAGTGGATATGCCGAATACAACTGTCATCGGCGGGAATATGGTAAAGGTGCTTTCCTGGTATGACAACGAGTGGGGTTTTTCCAACAGAATGCTGGAGCTCCTTTCTTTTATCATGAAGTAAAATAAAAATAATCAAAGGTAACACATGAAATATATTGATCAAATCGACTTGAAGGATAAACGAGTATTTATCAGGGTAGATTTCAATGTCCCGCTGGATAAGGAAGGAAATGTTACCAGCGATAAACGCGTGAAAGCGAGCATCCCTACAATAAAGTACGCGCTGGAAAAAGGAGCAAAATTAATCATCGCTTCTCACCTGGGCAGGCCAAAAGGTAAAAGAGTTGCAGAGATGTCGCTTAAACCTGTAGCAAAGGTTCTGTCAGGACTCCTGCAAAGAGAAATCGCTTTTTTAGATGATTGTGTGGGAGAAGCAGTAGAGCAGGCCACAGGCAAAATGAAAGAAGGAGATATTATTCTATTGGAGAATCTTCGATTTCATCCGGGCGAAGATAAAAACGATGCGGAATTTGCCAAGCAGCTGGCCGCGCTTTGCGACGTTTATATTGATGATGCTTTTGCAGTATCGCACCGGGCGGCAGCTTCAAATTCAGCGATTACGGACTTTGTGAAAACATGCGCTGCAGGTTTTCTATTAAAAAATGAAGTCGAATATTTCAAGAAGGCTATGGTTAATCCGGCACATCCTTTGGTTGCGATTATTGGCGGAGCCAAAGTTTCTGACAAAATCGGCCTTCTGGAAAATCTTATCGAAAAAGTGGATAAAATTCTTATCGGCGGTGGCATGGCCTTTACTTTTTTGCGGGCGGCCGGATACGAAACAGGCAAATCTCTTTGTGAAGAAGAAATGCTGGATACGGCACGCAAGATTGTAAGTAAAGCAAAACAAAAAAACGTGCAGTTTTTACTGCCGGTGGATGCTGTTATTGCTCAAAGCACCACAGCGGAAGCCGAAGCAAAAGTTTGTGGCGTGAAAGAAATTCCCAAAGATATGATCGGATTGGATATAGGCCCGGCCACGATTTCAGTATTTAGTGAAGCTTTGAAAGGGGTAAAAACGATAATCTGGAACGGCCCTATGGGCATGTTCGAGCTTGCTGCCTTCAGTAAAGGAACCTTTGAACTGGCGCAGGCTGTGGCTGATTCCGGAGCGCTCTCCATAATCGGTGGCGGCGATACGGATACAGCTATAAAAAAAGCGGGTATGAGCGCTAAGATGTCTTATATTTCAACAGGCGGTGGAGCATTTCTTGAATGGCTGGAAGGGAAAACCCTGCCGGGAATTGCTGCGCTGGAACGATAAGGAGGAAATAATGAGAGAATGGATTGTTGCCGGTAACTGGAAAATGCACAATAATGTTGCCGAATCTATCGCGTTGGCCAAAGCTATCAAGGAAGGTTCAACGGGTATTAAAAACGGGGAAGTGATTGTAGCGCCGACTTTTACCTCTTTGTTCAGCGTCGGTGAGGCTATCAGTGGTTCGAAGATATTGCTGGCTGCCCAGAACATGTATTACGAAGACAAGGGAGCGTTCACGGGAGAAATATCACCGGGTATGCTTAAGGATGCAGGATGCACATATGTAATTATCGGCCATTCGGAGCGTAGAAAATATTTTCACGAACAAGATAGTGACGTGAATTTAAAAGTCAAAAAGGCGTTGACGGTCGGTTTAAAACCTATCATGTGTGTTGGAGAAACTGATGAGGAAAGAGAAAAAGGAGTCACCCGGGCAGTGGTCGGCAGACAAGTGAAAGAGGGATTAAACGGTGTGGAAAGAATTGATAATGTTGTTATTGCTTATGAACCGGTCTGGGCGATAGGAACAGGTAAAGTAGCCACGCCGGAGCAGGCGCAGGAAGTGCACTCTTTTATCCGTGGTATCTTAAGAACTTTGTATGGCGGCAGTACGGCTGATGACATTCGTATACTATACGGCGGAAGCGTGACCAAAGATAATATCGGCGATTTAATTGCAATGAAAGATATCGATGGAGCTCTTGTCGGTGGCGCATCCTTAAAGCCGGATGGATTTTTAGGCATAATTAATAATATCTCCGGAAAGAAATAAATTCATGCCATATACTCATGTTCTTATTATTCTATTGTATAAATTCATTCTGTCTCCATTATACAATAGAAGATACGTTTGTTCGGATAATTAATTGATGAATAAATACATCTGCCTTATCGCCTCTTTCCAAAATATTGAGTTTTTTAAATATCCTAAAGCTGGATTCAAGATGAGTAATTTGCGTAATCATTTCGCAGGAATAGATTGTCTGGTATTGAGTATTGTCTTGCTAGCTGTGGTAATAAACGGTTGCGGATCATCCGAGTCGCAGAATAGTTACAGCGATGTGTCTTATGAGTTCAATGTCACCGATTCACCCACCACAGTTACATCCGGCGATGCACCATTCATGGAAGAAGAAACGGTTTTTGAATCGATTCCCGGAATGAACGGACATCATTCCGCTTCACTGACCATTTTCCCCGATGGCGAAATGCTGGCTGCTTGGTGTTCTTACATCGGACCTCATGAGTTGACCGGGTTGGCGATTTACCGATCAAGGAAAAAACCGGGCGAGTCGTGGGACACTCCTCAACTTCATATCGATCGTTCTATTGGCGACGGTAATCCGGTGCTTTACAGCGAAGGCGATCATGTATGGCTTTTTCAGGCGGCAGTTCCCGGTGGCTGGGATACGTCACATATTGAAGTTCAGGAATCCACCGATAGGGGGGCGAGCTGGACCGATCCCGTTGTTTTGGGACCGACATTGGGACCGGATGTAAAATATCCGCCGGTACGTTTGCATGATGGAACATTGCTTCTGCCGGCATACGATGAGATTTCGAGTAAATCAATTTATTTTACATCAACAGATGGAAAAAACTGGAATCTGTTATCATCGGCAGAGAGTAATCCGGGAAATACTGAACCTTCATTAATTCAATTAAGCTCAGGTCGGTTAATCTGCGTTATGCGCAATGAAGGACAAGGGTGGTTATGGGTAACGGTTTCGGATGATAACGGAAAGTCATGGACGGAACCGAAAGACAGTGGCTTTTTGAATCCCGCGAGTGCAACGCAAATAATACGTTTGGCTAACGGACATTTGGTGCTGATTTATAATGACAGTGCCACACAACGAAGACCACTTTCGATTGCGCTTTCGGCAGATGGAGGACGTACCTGGCCTTATAGAAAAGTCCTGAAAGAGGGTACAGATACGTACAGTTATCCTTTTGCAGTTCAGGGGCCTGATGGAATCATTCATATTCTCTATAGTTTGAATCGCGACAAGATCATGCACATAGCCGTGAATGAAGCATGGATAATTTTATCGTCTTACATATTCTAGGGTGCAGCTTGGTGGATTTAAAGTAAGATTAAATTTCCTTAAGGCGATAGAACATGTTTGTCTAGTATCGGAAATTTCGAACTTGTGAGCGGAGTGGCTAATTATTGAGTGTTTCCCATCATCGACAGTGTAGCATTTTTAAAGGCTGATGCATTTTTAGATATAATCCAGCAATTTCCGGAAAGAAATTAAATTTGTAATTTTTTAAATATCCCAGATGAATATTACGCCGCTGGTGGGGAAAATCCAGTCTTTATCGGATATCTTAATGCCGATGGATTTTCTTTTCTTTATCGTTACGGAAGGCTGGGGATGTCTTCCGGCAAAAAAACTTTCTTCTCTTACGTTTTTTATGCCCGCCTTTTCATAATTGAAATTAATTTCCAATCCTCGTACCGGATAGACCAAATATATGGGGAAGATTTTGTTTTCTCTGGCTTTTTTGGTGGAGATTTCTATTTCCAGTCTTACTTCAGTATTTATTTTTTTCTTAAGATGTTCGGATCCGCACCAGATTTCAAAGCCGCGCTTTGTGTTTTTTGTTTCGATAATGGGAATTTTTTCTTTATTGATACGTACCTGCTCGACGGTAAAATCCCTGTCCATGACCAAATCTTTTCCATTATTCATTAGCCAGCGGTATTCGCAACGCTGGTCTTCAAATAACGCCGCAAGCTGGGTATTATTGGAGGCGCATCCAATCATGAAAATATCGTTACGTAGTATTTTTTTATATTCTACATGTGTGTTGATGTGAAGATAGTCTTTAGAAGTTATGGTGTTTTTTACTTTTGATAGCTTTGCTATATTAATGTCATAGCGAAAACCTGAGCGCAATTCAAGTTGACGATCTTCTTTACCGAAAAGAGTCTCAAACATTTCGTAATAAATGGCGTTGCCCAGTTCCTCGTCCCGAGCCCGCGTTTGCAGGCAATGACGAATAATGTTATCGATACGGGAAATGGATTTTTCTTCATCAGGAATGAAAATCCGCCGCAGTCGCGGCTCCACAGCATCTGTTTTTCCTTTTTGCAGAAAAATGCGCGGCGCTCTTTTTCCCAGAGCGCAAAGAACTTCATAACTGATGGTTTCAGCTCTGGCGGCAATTTCATTGGCACTGATATATTCTTTTCCCTGCCTGCCCAGCAGAACAACTTCATCGCCTACAGTACAATCTGGAATATGAGTGACATCGATTGTGCACAAATCCATCGAAATCCTTCCAATGACAGGTGCCCGTTTGCCTCGTATTAGAGCCTCTCCCTGATTGGAAAGAATAAAGGCGTAGCCGTCTCCGTAACCAACAGGGATCGTTGCGATGCGAGTTTGTTTTTTGGTAATGTATGTACTGCCGTAGCCGATACCGTAACCTTCAGGGAAGTCTTTCAATAAAACAATGCTGGTTTTAAAGGACATAACTGGCGCAAGCCTGGCTCCGGACTCGTTATCCGATGAAGGGTAAATGCCGTAAGTCATGATTCCCGGGCGAACCATATTCAATTTAAATTCAGGATAGTTTAAAATTGCGCCGCTGTTGTCTATATGCCGGATGGGAATTTCTATTCCTGAAGTTTTAATTGCTGTAAGTACTTTAGAAAAGAAACGCCACTGCCTGTCATTGTACGGAATTATTTTTTCACTGGAAGCAAGATGACTGAAAATTCCTTCCATTGTAATGTTGGATAATTTTGATATTTCAAGTATGAGTTTCAACGCTTCAGTATGCATGGTTCCGCCACGACCCATACCGGTATCTACTTCGATGTGCACGGGAAGTTTGAGGCCGGATTTAGCAAGCACCCCATTGAGTTTTTTCGTAAAATAAAGGTCTGAAACAGAAGGCGTAAGGCTGTATTTAATTATTTGCTCGATTTCTGCGGTGGTTGACGGTCCTAAAATAACAATAGGTGCTTCGATTCCGCTTATTCTAAGCTGAACGCCTTCATCGGCATTAGCCACGCCAAGTATTCTCGCCCCGTTTCTTAAAGCAGTGTTGGAAATTTCTATGGCACCATGCCCGTAAGCATCGGCCTTGACAACCTGCATAAAATTAACTTGCGGGCCTATCAATCTTTTTATCTCTTTCAGATTACCAATAAAATTATCCAGATCAACTTCGACCCAGCTGCGATATTTTTGTTCCTTTTTTAACGGCATAAATTATTCCGATGGATTTTTTCTATACAAAATGCAGCACTATATTGTTTGATATTTTCTGCGCTTATTTGCGGAGATTTTTAGATGAAAATTTTTCCCAGGACAAATTTTCTTGGATAATATCAAATCACTGATGAAAGTCAAGCCATCTGTGTCTTTCAAAAAAACGGTAATTTATGCTTGAAAAAATATTATTTTTAAATAGAATGAAATAAATACTTGGAGGGTGAATATTTAAACCCTTCACAACGAGGAGGGAAAATCAATGGTAAAAGCAAGATATGGAGATGTTCTGAGTTGTGAAGTATGCGGATTGACCGTAATAGTAGATGAAGAATGTGGTTGCGCTTCGGTTGATATTATTTGTTGTGAAGAGCCGATGGTTCACACCGGCGTATCAAAGTTGAAATTATTACAGACCGCAGCAGAGCCGAAAAAAAGGGCAAAAGCGAAAAAAGCAAAGACGGTAAAGAAAAAAGCTCCCAAAGCGAAAAAGAAGCCCGTAAAAAAGACTTCTAAAAAAGCGGCAAAAAAGAAATAAAATAAGTCCCTCCGATAGCAGCTGACTAATTTCGAGTGGCGTATAAGTTCGAAAGTTAAATCCGCTATATAATGGAGTCCCGTTTTTAACAGGACTCCATTAACACCGCATTTTGCTATAATGCGTGTTTTTGTGTAACCAGTTCCGCACAAGCCAGAAAGAAACCTTATCACATCCGATGCTTATGTTCTGACCTTGAAAAATTACGTGAATTCTGATTAAGAATTTACATAATTTTTTTCACAGGAATCTCCCTTATGGCAACAAACAATAATTCAAATAAAAAAAGTGATGGATGGGATTCATCCGCTCTGAAAGTTAATCTGGAAAGAACAGCCGTAACCATAGAAATACCACAGCAATATGAACCACTTCTCAAGATTGTGGAAGACCACTACGGTTTGCAGAAAAAGACCCGCGAACTATTGACGGAGTTAAACCATCCTTTTGTTAATTGGGAATATGTTCTTAAAGAACTCAAAGCAATTTCCATCGGGGATTTTTATATTTACAATAATCACCAGAATGGATTTTCCGCTCTTTCCATAATGCTACATATTTATTTCGACGTTATCAGGTTAGCAACAAGTAATGATATAAAAGACAGCGCTATACAATATCTTTTTGATTATATTGATACGATGCTGGCTCAGAGTGGCGAATATCTTACGCGTAATTTAGCCATGTTTCCGGATATTACAGCGTCTCTTATAAATATCGCGGATTTGGATGAAGTTCTCTTCAAGAAATGTTCTGCTTACATCAAAAGAGTTATTAAAAGCATCACAGAGAATAATATAGATATTCGAACACCCATGTTCGATCACTTAGTCTACCGGATGTTTAGAATTACATATCGGTTTTGGCATACCCAGCCGGATCCTTCCGGCTGGTTTGATCAAGCAGAAAACGAAACAAATGAATCAATCAGCGCATATGAACAACTCATAGATCCTCTTAGTCACCTTCATATGAGTATGCTTATCGAAAAACTGGAAACACTTGGTCCAAAGTATCAGGAGAAAAACGAAAAACGGATTGAAAGATATCTTGATTTACCGGATTACTTTCAGATAGTGAACGGTTATTTGATGGTTGCTGATCAATTAGAAAAATCTCCGGTACATCAAGGCCGCCAGCATCTGACGAAACTGGCTTTTTTATTTAAAACAATTGATATTCCCGGTCTGGCAGATATCCATGCCGGAGTCTTGCGGGAAATTACTCATTCCCTCAATAAAGTCTTCCAGGAGGAAAAGAAAGAAAATCAGATTGATTTTGTCCGCAAAATATTCAGTTTCTTAAACAAAAGCAAATCCCACAGTGAATATCGTGTTGCCATTTTTGATTGCATCACAACAATGGCAAAGGAGGTGTTTGCACAAAACAACCATCCCCTTGCAGACACGTTTATTGACGAACTTATAGCTTACGGCTTTCAATATCCGGAGATTAAAGGTTCAACGGAAGAATGGCAGGTAAAAGTCAATCCGACTCATATCATAAATATTCGATCCTGGATTGAAATTATCGGGATGAAGCCCAGATGGACTAAAAGACTGATTTCTGCGTTGATAATCAATCTGAAAATAGGAGGTGTTTTTGTCCGTGATACAGACCTGATTCAGAAAGATATTTCAACACTTCTCAATACCGATATTGCTCCGGCATACAACTTGATAAAACAGCTTCTTAGAATATTTCCGGTTTACTTCAGCGAAATCGGAGCTGAAGGCGAGCTGCGGGATATTTCAACCAAGGTTGATGAGCTTTCTTTGCGCAACGACAAACTGATATATTTCTTCCGCAAACAATCCCATGTGGAAAGCAACAGTCTGCTCGTTAGATTCATCGAAAACATTTTTTACTATTGGAATTCCGGCAACAAGAATTATCTCCGTGAACATCTTCCCGATGAAGTTTATGAACAGGTTGTAACTTCCGGCGAATATTTCGATGGAATGCACAAAGCGTTTAAATACTTCTTTTCGAAGATTAATAATGAAACGAAACAATTCCTCGAATGGGACAATGAAAAAGTATGCAAAGAATTGCATAATGTGAAAGGCGTTAATGAAAGAGATCAGGAGCGGATAAAGATAATGGTCCGCATTTATCAGCTGATTTATAAAAAGTATAATCCACAGTTTGTAGATTTGTTAAAAGATCTGGAAATAATAAATGCTTTTCCTAAATCCGATATTTTATCGTTGAAACGTGCCTTGAGTGCCAAAAATCATTATCGCAGTATTATTATCATTCTGAAATTTTTATCCGTATTGAAGGAACGAATTCTTTCTCCTCAAAAAACGCAGTTTTATGAAAACATATATTACAAACGGCATATAGCAGCAGGTATTCCCTCGATGTACGGAACCTATTATGAGAAAAAGTTTGAAGCCGTCGGTTTATCATTAAGGCTGGAAAACCTTGCCACAATGCTTTTTGAACAATTGACCCAGTCGCTTAATCTCAAGTTCATTACCAAGCGTACCATAATGAAAATTCATACATATCTCTGGCTCTATATCAAAGCACTGGAAATTGAAGGCATCGCCACGGAAGGTCTGGCAGCGAAAGTCAGATACGTAACCAATGCCCTGTCGATCAAACAGTTTTCATTGGAACAGTATGTGGATATTTTCCGTTTTGCTTCCAAGGATACTCAGGACATCATCCGCAATTATTATATCGATGTTCACTCCGCGAATCTGCCCGTTGTTATTGAACAAATATTTCCGCATGATGCTGAAATTGAAAAAATACCAGTACATAAAAAACATGAAAAAATAGTCTATCAACAATCGGAAAATTTTATCAGGGGAATAATATCTTCGGCCTTTGCCATTCAGGTTCTGGACAACTTTGTTAACGCGATTGTTAAAACACTGAATGCTGAATCGGAAAAATTTAAGGACAACAAACAGATTCTAAAAGTCGTCATGGCTTATAATCCCGAGTTGACAGTTTCATCTTTTTACAAAAAAAGCAAAAAAATGGATAATCAGATACTTCTGGGAAATAAAGGGTATTTTCTAAAAGAACTGATATCTTTCGGTTTTAATGTGCCTCCGGGGTTTATAATAACCACGGAAGTATTTCGGGCATATGACGCGGCGGTTTATGGTTATAAATATATTTTAAATGATCTTGCTGTCCGAATAAACAAGGAAATAAAAAAACTGGAAAAGATAACCGGACGCAAACTCGGCGATCCAGGTAATCCTTTACTGCTTTCCGTAAGAAGCGGAGCTACCGTTTCTCTTCCCGGCATGATGAAATCTTTTTTAAACGTAGGCATCAATGAGAGCATAGCGGAAACTCTCAGCAAAAAGAAAGATTTTCACTGGGCGGCATGGGATTCATATCGCCGCTTCCTGCAAACGTGGGGTATGTTTCATGGAATGAACCGTGATTTATTTGACGCAATAATCAACGAATTCAAGCAGAAATACGGTGTTGAAAGGAAAATACATTTTGAACCAGAGCAAATGAAACAAATAGCCCTTTCCTATAGAAAGGGGATAATGGACAACGGCATTGAGTTCAAGGAAAAACCTCTTGACCAGTTAAGACATGCCATTCTTCATGTTTTTGATTCATGGTATTCGGAACAGGCAGAAATTTATCGGCGTCAGATGCATATATCCGATAGATGGGGAACGGCTGTAATCGTGCAGGCGATGGTATTCGGCAATCTAAACCAGCATTCCGGATCAGGAGTTATCTTCACCAGGGAACCCAAAAGTTCATCAGCCGATGTTAATCTCTACGGAGATTTCATATATGGTGTTCAGGGAGATGATATTGTTTCCGGCCTTGCTGAAACATATTCTATTTCGGAAAAACAGCGCGTGGATGAATGCAGATATTCCAAAATATCTCTGGAAAAAAAATTCCCTGAAATATACACAGAGCTGTTAAGAATGGCCGAAATACTGGTTTATGAAAAGGGGTTCAATCATCAGGAAATTGAATTTACCTTTGAGGGGCCGACCCGCGACAAGTTATATATTTTGCAAACGCGGGATATGAATCAAATAGAGACAAGAAAATGGAAGCGTTTTAAGGATACCAGGATATTGCAATCATCTATGTTGGGGACAGGAATAGGAGTAAACGGCGGCGCCCTTAGCGGCAGAGCAGTTTATTCGGAAGCTGATATTAAGCTTTTGCGCAGCGCCGAACCCCAAACATCTCTCATTCTGGTACGTCCCGATACTGTTCCGGATGATGTCGGAGTCCTGTTGCAGGTGGAAGGACTGCTTACGGCAAAAGGGGGAAGCACCTCGCATGCTGCCGTAACAATACCTCAGTTAAATAAAGTCGGAGTGGTTGGTTTCAGCAAGCTCAAGGTTTATGAGACAAATGAATACGCTACTATAGAAAATCATACTATTAAAGCGGGAGATTTCATTAGTATAGACGGCTGGAGCGGCACTGTTTATAAAGGTAAGCACGAAAGTGAAACAGGCTGAAAACAAACCGCTCATCGGCTGCGAATAACAATAGCCAATGAGCGGTTTGGTTTACTATGAAATATTTTTGTGAATATATACGGTTAGATCACCTACTCTGTTTGTATAACTCCCGAATTCATTGTCATACCATCCGAATATTTTTGCATGAACGACAGGTACTTTCATCACGTTTTCGGGGAAAGCTTTTATAACCTCTGCCGGTAAATTGGGAATATGCGAGATATCCAGATTAATAAACGCCGTGCGTGTATGATTAAACTGTCCTTCGATGATTACCGCGGCATCCACTCCGATCAGGTCAGTTGATATATTTTGTTCCATCGTAAATTTTATCATGCGTTCAGGATTTCTTTCGGCTGCTTTTCGGTAAAAGTCATTGATCATTTTTGTAGTGATGGCATTTTCAATGCCGCGCTTATTCGCGTGAGTTTGAAAAGTTATATTAAGAACGATTAAGGACAAGGTACTGGTTTGTATTCTGATTGAATCCGCCATAAAACCAATATTCTTTACTTCCGGGATAACTTCAGCCAGCGCTTGGGCAGCGTTTGTGGATGTCAGAATAATATTGTTTAAAATGCTCCTGTTCTTTCTCAAATCCTTTTCTCCAGCTTTGGGAACACTGTCCAGCACGCTTTGGGAGTTGGTTACGGCGTGAACAGTGGACATTGAAGCCGTAAGAATATTGCTTGTTTCTTCATTTTCCAGAAGAGGTTTAATCATATGAGCAAGTCCTGTAGTTGTACAGGAAGCTGCGGAAATAAGAAGATGTTTCTTCGGGTCAAAGGCAGTGTGATTTATCCCGTAAATCAAAGTAGTGGCGTCATCCGGCACGGAAAAAGCCTTGTTCTTTATTTTAAAAGGGGAAGAATTGATAACAACCCTGGCCCCGCCGTGCAAGTGCCCGCGTATGGAACCGTTTTTGTTGTCCGAAGCAACGGTAGGATCCTTAAATTTCCCCGTGCAATCCAGGACGATATCGGCTCCGTATTGTCGCCATGGAATATCGGCGGGATTTCTTGCTTCACGAAGTATAGTGACCGGTACGCCATCAACCATCAGTTTGCCTTTTTTTTCGTCTGTGATTTTAACAACACTTTCCGCTTTCATACCGTAGAGAAATCTGTGCAGTAATCCATAGGTTGCATCTTTTTCAATTAACTGGGCGATAGCATCCATTCCTGTGCCCACTTCCCGTCCGAAATTAACAATAATTTCCTTAAAATATTTTCTGCCGACATGGTGCCATAGAGACAGCTTTCCGATTCTTCCCAAACTATTGATACCGAGTACCGGCGGCCTGTTTTCCAATATTTGAACTTTTGCCATTACAAAAATATCCTCCTTTATTTATGAAGCTCCAATGCCGCAAATAAAACGCATTGCAATTGGTAAGTTAGATCCTGACGTTGCCGGGACAAAGTAAAGGGCGGTAAACCCGTGATTCTTGCTTTCGCAGGCTGTAACATTCCAATAGATTTGATTATTTTAATGAAAAAAAATGCAGGGAACCCCTGCAGAAATATTATATAATTAAAACTATTCATAAAAGGTTTTGTGGTGACCGGGACCATGAAAACTCTCCCTTAAAAGGTCACAGCTTTCATACAGGAAAGGCGGATTGAAGTCAATAAAAAACGAATATCATAAAGCGTGTAATGCATTTAAATAGTTTATATAATAGAAAAATTGACTCACTACTGTCCGGAATAATCCGT